>JBAXBM010000068.1:0-10088 GCA_037141995.1 Candidatus Omnitrophota bacterium | reverse complement strand
CAGGAGCATTTCGGAAAAAGTCATCCGTGAAGTGGTTTTACCGGAGATCGAGAAAGAGGTCAATGGCGGCAAGAATTTCAGCACGCTGAGGCAGATCTTCCATGCCATGATCCTGTCGACGTGGTTTAAGCGCAACATGAAAAAGAGCCTGGTCGGTCAGGCGTATACGGACAAAAATAAAGTGGCCGGCATTGATCTGGCGGATAAAGAGGCCAAGGGCAAAATTTGGAATCAGTATGTAGAAGCGTTCAAGAAAGGCGCTTTCAATTACATCAAGGAAGAGATGGACGAACGCTCACAAGAGCTCATTCCCCGGAAGTATTTTTCGGGGGGGTATATGAATAATGCGCAGGCGGTGAAAGTAGTAGACAAGGCTTCAAAAGAAATGATTCAAAAGACAGGAGAAGTTCTAACAGGAAGTTCGATAATTACGGCGATCAAGTTGAAGGAAGTTCAGGACAAGGAAGATGAAGTGGCTAAGCATATTACACAGATCGCCGAGGAAATCAGGGCTGAGAAGGATGTGTCTGGGCGGTATTTGATCGTGGAAGCAGTCAATAAAGCGAATGGACGTATTAACCTTTTTAATGGCGGTTATTTAGAAATCAGGGATGGGATACTTGTGGTGGTCGATAAAAGATTCAAAGGCGGCCACGCCGGGCGTGGGGCGTATCAATTAGCTGTTTATGCCGCTGATGAGCAGACAGTAACGCATGAGTTGACGGAAATGAATTCCTGGCTGAATTTTGCTGTGGATCACAAAGATATCAAATTTACGGCGGATGACCTCAAAGATCTGAAGAATGGGAAACGGCCCGTGCAGGGTCTTGGGGTTCTTTTGCGGGAGTATGCAAATACGGGCAGTGACGAGGAGAAGTTGACGAAGCAAAAGGAATTAATGGCGCAATATCATCAGACTCATGTGGCGGCTCTTCGTGCTGAGGGCACGGCGGAGAAGGCTAAAGAGGCGGATGATTACGAGGGCAGCATTGATGCCAAGATGGCTAAGATGAAAAAGGCGCAGGAGAATTTTGATTTCTTTATTGCGTCTGATGGGGGCATTAAGATTTCGAGATTAGATATTGGTAATGGGGGCGGTGGCAATCGAACTCCGCCAACTAAGGATAATGGTTATGGAAGATCTGATTTAACAGGCAAGGTAAAAGAATATAATAATGCATTAGGAGCTTTTAGAAATGCAATAGATGTGGGGAAGAAGCTACAGGTGTCCATGAAGAGGATGTTTATGGGCAGGCTAAAGAAAGCAGATTCTGAATCAAGAATAGAGGAATTAAAGATTTTTGGTGGTGTGACGGAGTTTGGGTTTAAAACGATGAAAGGGGAACAGCAGAAGGCGATCCTCGTAACCGTAGCATCTCCCAAAAGAGATTTCTATGATATGGAATACACATCAGAATATATTCTTGTTTATGATGGCGATTTGGCAAGAAGTGACTGGAAGATTGCAAAGATATATTCAAAAGAAAAAAATGGTTTATCTAGCAAGTATTATTCAATGGTTGGATCTGATGCAGAAGAAGTGGCTCTAATTGAAAAGTTGAAGAATTCCTTATTGAAGTTAATTCCTTTGGCGCCGAGAAATAGTGAATGGAAGCTTGGAAACGTGTTGGTTAATTATGGTCAAGATGATAAAGAAGTTGCTACATTGGAAGAGTTTGTTAAACACAATCCTATTATTCGCCATTTGTTTTCACTTGCATTAGTTGATGAGCTTGCATTGGGTGCTGATGCAATTTCTTTTGATTTTCATGGGGGATGGGGGGGTAGTGCCTCTCCCAGAGATAATAGTATAACTTATGCTGGGGATATTTCTTTTAATGGCAAGTCGTTGAATAACAGTCAATTTTATCAAGATAGGATCGAGAGTATTTTTGCTCATGAAGTGACACATGTGGTTGATTACAAAATGGAGAAAGTTGACGGTTTAAAGCGGAAGCAATTATTGGATTGGTTAAAAGCTAAGTATCCTCAATGGGGAAAACTTCATAGTCTTGCCGGGGAAGATGAAAGGGAGTTGCTGTCCATCTTTTTTCAGAACATCGCTATAGGTCGGACTGAATTAGTTCGTAATGTTGGGAGAATTGATTTGGAAGTGATTAACAGGTTCAAAGAATTTGGTTTATTGCCGGATGAATTTATTTTTTGGGAGAATACGGTTGATTCTAGAGAGGCGACTGAAAAGATGAAACCAGCAGCGTATGGTGTTTGGAAGGTTCATCAGTATTGGGATTATTTGCAAAAACAAAATGGTTATCAGGAACAAATAAATGTTTTGGAAAGACTTCAGAATAAAGAGAGTATTACAGTTGAGGAATTAATTCGCACGCTTGGATTTCTTACACAGTTCGAGAATGGAATAATTGGAGATACGTTGGCGTTAAAACGGTTGTTGTCAGAAGCGGCGACGCTTTTGAACAAGATTTCTATACGTCTTTCATCAAAAGATAATCCTTATCCAGAAAATGAAAAGATGCTTCGGTTAATAGCGCCATGGAGGCAAGCGATTCAGTATTTAGAGAATGTGAACAATTATGGAAAAATTTCCGAAAGAATTGCTCGTTCTGCGATAGTTGTGGACAGCGCTACGATAGTGCATCAGAGTAATGTCGGCGGTATCGACCTTAACTCCGATCAACTTAAATTGAATGAAACCGGCGGGAAGATTGATTTTAGTGGGCCGATTGATCCTGCCATGCTCGCGCAGGTCGCTGGCTTCAGCCCTGTGGTCTTGAGCGTCACGCCGATGGGTGATCCTCAGGTTTTCTTTGGCATCGCGAAGAATTAATAGAATTTCTTCAATGTTGGAAGTCCGTGTCAGTTAATTCCGACGCGGACTTTTGTTTTGATATAGTAATTCGTGTCATACAAGAATTGTATTCCTGCAATGATGCGAGTAGAAGAAGAGGGGAAGAATGCCCGGCATATCCACTCGCTAAACATATTCAAAAATAGTGTGTTCCGGTTTCCCCTTTTAAAATAACTTGAAATACACACAAATGAGCGGTATTATTATCCTGCCCCACGGATTAAAGATATTTTCAGAAAGGTAGGCTATGTTTGAAGAAAAGAGTTTGATGGGAGTAAAGGATCATTCTTCGGTGTTTGAAGGGATCAAGAAAATGGGTACGGGCGGGCAAGAACATTGGTCAGCACGTCAGTTGTCCAGGATTTTGGGTTATCTCGAGTATCGTAACTTTTCCCCTGTTATCGAGAAATCAAAAGTTGCGTGTAAAAACAGCGGGCATTCTGTAGCTGACCATTTCGTGGATATCCACGAAATGGTTTTAATCGGGTCTGGAGCAGAGCGGGGTATTCAGGATGTTTCTCTTTCCCGCTATGCCTGCTATCTCATTGTGCAGAACGCAGACCCTTCAAAAGAGATAGTTGCTTTAGGCCAAACTTATTTTGCTGTTCAGACGCGAAAGCAGGAGCTCTTAGAGAATAAACAATATACCAATTTGAAAACAGAAGAAGAAAAACGCATCTTTCTGCGCGCAGAGATGAAAACACACAATAAGCAGTTGGCTTCTGTGGCCAGGGAGGCTGGCGTTGTTAAACCTTTGGACTATGCGATTTTTCAGGACCATGGGTATCGCGGGCTTTACGGCGGGCTGGGACAGACGGATATCCATCGACGCAAGAAGCTTCAGCCTTCACAAAAGATTCTGGATCACATGGGAAGTACGGAATTGGCCGCCAATTTGTTTCGCACGACGCAGACCGAAGACAAACTCCGCCGTGAAGAGATAAAAGGAAAAGACAGCGCCAATCAAACGCATCTTGAGGTAGGACAAAAGGTGCGTCAAACGATCCGTGAATTAGGCGGCACTTTGCCGGAAGATCTGCCTGGTGCAAAAAATATCAAGGAGATCGAAAGCCTGCCAAAGAAAACACAATGGAAAAAGAAACGGTTGGCTCGGGTGAGATGATGCGGAAGCTAAAGCTAAAGTGACTGTTAATAGAGGGGGCATGCTGGTAGGCCTTCAGAATGCGGGGTCACAAAGAAAACCTTGGCTGGGTATTGGGAAGAATTATTTTCATGAGATGAAGTATTATGATTCGATTGTTGTTTTGAATGAGCATACTAATTATAAATCATGCCGATGATTGCGTACTTTTTAATAGCGGCAGGTTAGGTGTCTGATGGGGGTAAAATTACAAGTAGACTTGGAGATGCTGGTTTTATGAGAGAGAAAGCATTGTTATATGTAGTTGTAATCTTGAGTGGCTTAGCTTTGTTTTTTGGAGTGGGGTATTACTGTTTTCATGATGTAAAAATCAGCCTTATTATGACTTTGGGTCTTGTCCTTTTAAGTGCAGGTATTTTATGGTCGAGCAAAATACCGAGTAAAGAGGAGCTCTTTAAGACCCGTTTTCGTTTGCTTCTTCCATACAATGTATATCGATATCCGTCTGGCCAAAGCACCTGTGAAATGTTTGTATATAGGGGGAGGAGGCTTAGTTTTAAATTTTTTGATGGATATAGCGTTGAAATAAAAGTTCAATGTGGTGCAATGTTGTGCAGAATTGATTTTATTAGTCGTATCAAATATTTGTTTCAAGGCCATTTTGTTTTTAATGATAGCATATCCATTCATAAGGATTTTTCCTTCGTGCGATTGACAGAAGAACGGGTACGCTTATGGCTAGATGAAGTTGTTGTCATTGCCAATAAATATAGTCTGCCAGAATAAATTTCCATTGTGTGCCGTCAGTGATTTGCAATATCAATGTTATGTTGTCCTTCAGGAAAAAGGTGAGCGCAGCGGCAAGGAAAAACATCAGCCGCAATGGACGTTTCAGGTTTCAAGGATGGGAGTGCCTTTCTATGGCCAAGGGAAAACACGAGGTGCTGCCGAGAAAGATGCCATGGATCAATGCAAGGAGCGGGATGCTTTCTTTTGTCGCGTCGAGAAATGTTCTAATGAATGATGATTAGGGCTGGGAGTCTCCTTTATTTGGAACTATTACCCTTCTTGACATGTATGGTACTTAAGGTTATACTTTTGTCATATATAAGACTTAGTCCTATGGGTTAATATGACATATTTGAAGAACAAATATTTTACTCGATGGGCGAGAGGACAGAGGATCTCTGACGCTGTATTGTGTAAAATTGTTCGTGAGTTTGAGAACGGGCTGTTTGAAGCGAGTTTAGGAAATCACTTGTTCAAGAAACGAATTGCGTTAGCAGGAAAAGGTAAAAGTGGTGGAGGGCGAACGATATTATTCTATCAAGAAGGCAAGAAGCTGATATTTTGTCTTGGTTTTAACAAGAACCAACAAGATAATCTGGATCCTTTGGAAATTAAGCTTCTAAATAAAATGTCCGACGTATACCAGCACTTAACGGATGATGATATTATCAAAAACATCAGATATCAAGAACTTGCTCTAATTGCAGGAATGGAGTAATTATGGAAAACAGCGTGCGAAACATGGTTCTTGAAACGATTGAAGGACTTTACAAGACAGGCTCTGTTAGTGAATTAACACTCAAAGAAGTAAGGGCTTTGGCTCTCGAAGAAGTAAAGCCGTATGCTCCGCGAGCGATTGCCCGGTTGCGCAGGAAACTCAAATTAAGCCAGGCCGCTTTAGCCCGATTCATCAATACCAGTGTTTATTCCGTTCAGAAATGGGAGCAAGGTGTCAAGAATCCTTCGGGACCGGCGTTAAAGTTGCTGCACATTATTGAGGAAAAGGGATTGTCCGCCGTTATTTGATATTTCTCGAACATGTTATACCTACCCGCTAAACATTTACTATTTCTCGGAATAAGCGTGTGGATGTCCGTTATTGATCGTCAAGCGAATAAATGGTAACCTCTACCTCTCTTGACATGGCCTATTTCACACTGTACACTTTGATCTGTACATAAATATCAAGGGAGGTGTGCGGGGTATGACAAAAAGCGGGATTCTTGAGACCAGGAGTAATTTATCGCAAATTGTTAACAACATCATGTTGGGTGAGGAGCATGTTATTTTAAAGAATAATGTGCCGGTTGCAAGGATTGTGCCAGTTGGTAAGGATCCATTGGATAATCCGCGTAACCTGATGATGAAAATTAGGGAAATCCGTAAGTCCTTCAAAAAGACTACGGTCGATGAAATCAATGCGTGGAAAAGGGAGGGGCGGGCATGAAAGCTGAGGCTGTGATTGATGCCAGTGTGGCGGCGTCATGGTTTTCGCCTGATGAAGCCGCATCAAAATATAATCATGTTGTTGAGAACATTGACAAGGTGAAGCTATTCTCGCCACTTATATTCGAGTATGAATTACTTAACATTATCTTGAATTCCTATCGTCGCGGCAGGATTTCATATGAAGTTCAGCAGGATATTTTTAATGTCATACGGCATTATCATGTCACCATGAAAACACCGTCTAATCATTTTGTGGATAGTCTGGTTGTTTTTGACTTAGCCAGAGAGCACAAGCTGACGATTTATGATGCGGCGTATTTATCTTTAGCCATAGAGTTAGAAGTGCCATTATTGACACTGGACAAGGCGTTATTGGCGGCTACGCATGTGCTGAGAATAAGAACGGATATATAACACGCCGGTTCATTATTTGTCTAGCATTAGAGAATATGTATAGTGCGTTGGTTTTTCTCAAACGTTATTCAGGTCATGCCCTAGTTTCACTGCTGTGAAACACCCAGACCCTTAAGGGAAAGGTGTTTTATGCAGGTGCTTTGTGAATTTGAAAACAACCCTCATTATTTCAAACATCCCCGTGAAATTATTACCTGCCTTGATCCGTTGGAACTTCCAGCCTATTTTGACCGGCTGGAGCGTGCTGTGGCGGATGGGTATTATGCGGCGGGGTTTCTTTCTTATGAGGCTGGCCATGCCCTGGTGCCGGGAGTAAAGCCTTTGCCGGGCAATGGGTTCCCGCTGATGCAGATGGGGGTGTTTACGTCATTCAGCCGTCAGCGCCCGGCGGACCCGCGAGGATCTTTTCGTGTCGAGGGGCTTGCGCCCAGTCTGTCGCGTGAAGCCTACACCAACGGCATTAACGCTATCCACGACCATATCCGTGCCGGCGATGTGTACCAGATCACCTATTGCTTGCCCTGGCTTTTTTCTTTTAAGGGGTCTTCGTACAGTCTTTACAGGGAACTCTTGAGGCGGCAGCCTGTGCCGTATCCGGCGTATATTGAAACAGACCGGTACCGTATTCTTTCTTTATCGCCGGAAATGTTCTTTAAGAAAACGGGAGAAAGGATTGCGGTGAAGCCGATGAAAGGGTCGTGGCCCAGGGAAAGTTGCCGTGATATTTTAGGCGGGATATTACTGCATTATGATTCCAAGAATCGGGCGGAGAATGTCATGATCGCGGATTTGTTGCGCAATGATCTTGGCCGTATCGGGGATATGGTGAGGGTGCCGAAGCTGTTTGAGGTGGCGGGGTACAGGACAATTTTTCAAATGACATCAACGGTGACGGCGCGTGTTCAGGCGGACATTCCTTTGGTGAATATCTTCCGTGCTCTTTTTCCGTCAGGGTCAGTGACCGGGGCGCCCAAGGTCAAGGCCATGGGTATTATCCAGGATCTGGAGCCGGCACCGCGGCGTATTTACACCGGCGGTATCGGCTGGATTACGCCGCGAAGGGATTTCTTTTTTAATGTACCGATCCGTACCATTCTTCTGGATGGCGCCGCTGGAGAAATGGGTGTCGGCGGCGGGATTGTTAGCGATTCAACCCCCGAAGGGGAGTGGGCAGAGATTTTGTGGAAATCAAGGTTTCTTCGGGGTTTGGCCTGATGTTATCTTGGGGGCCGGTTTTTTTTCCTGTATTCCCAGGAGGCTTTTAAGGCGATTGATTTCAACAAGATTTTCTTCAAGTTTGGCGGTGAGTTTGGCCACCTCCGCGCGGGCGCGGGAAAGCTCATCTTCTGCCGCGGGGCTAAGAGGTAGCGCTGTCTTGCCTGATGAAGGTGTGATGTCACGCTGGCTTGTCAGAGAGAAGATCCTGGCCTGTGCGTTTTCCAGTTGTATTTGTTTCCGATCAAGCCTTTTTTCGAGTTCCGTGACTTTATCATCAAGGTCTTTGTGCGACGGGGTGATGACCGGGATGCGGTTGGCTTTCAGCTTCATGACCATGTTTTCGAGGTTGCGCTCCAGGTAACGGATGCGTTCGTTGGCGGCAGCCAGGTCTTTTGCCTGGTTTTCCATATGCTCAGCCAGGCTTTTGTTTTCGAGGGTCAGTTTATCGGCACGCGTGGTTTCGACGAAAATTTTGTCTTTGAGCGTGTTGGCCCTTCCGGTATTATTTTCCTGGCGGAGAGCAATGGCCTCGTTCATTTTTCTGATTGTTTTTTCCTTGCGGAGAAGGAGCTGTTTGATGCGGTCCACTCCGGCGGGAATAGGGGCAAGCGAGGCGTCATTTTGCTGGATGGCTTTTTCGATGCCCGATACTTTTGCGGATACTTCTGTTAATTTCTTATCTGACATATCGAGCAGTTTTTTCTGGCTTTCGATCAGTGCGGCGCGCCGTTCGAGTTCGTTCTTGTATTGATCCAGGATGGATTTGTATGAGGCCACCTTGATGTCTTTGGCGGTCATGTCATTGTCAATGGTTTGGATGCGGGTATTTTGATGCGCCAGGGTTTGCTTGAAATTCTGCAGGGCTTTGTCGCGGCTCCGGACGGCATTCAGGATCGTATTGACTTCGTGCGTCTTCTTGGCGTAACTTTTTAATAATTTGGCAAATACTTCCTGGCGGACGTAGTTTTTGTCCGCGACGTCGCCTTTGATGTCCCTGTAATATTTATCAATATCATTAATGGTATCCAGGTAACGGTTGTTGGCGTTTTTAAGGCCGGTGTTGATGGTGGTTAATTCTTTTTTCAGGGCGACAAGGTTTTCCTGTTTTTCAGCCATTGTTTTTGTTTTTTCAAGCAGGAGATCTTTTTTTGCTTTCAGGCTTTTGGCAGGTTCTTTCAGGGGGGGCTGAATTTTGGGGGCGGCGGTATGTTTGCTGATGGCATTGTTCTTGGCGATGAGGTTTAACTGTTTTTCAGACAGGGCTTTTATTTCCTGGACCAGTTGATCTTTTTTGGTCTGCAGGGATTCAAGCGTCTCTTTGGGCGGCGGGGGGATGGTGTTGGAAGGTTTTATGACTGGCGTCTGTGGCCGGGCGGTGATGTTCGTTTGTTTAACGGGGGCAGGGGCTGCTTTCGGGATAGCCCGGTTGTTCGGCGGGATGGTTTTTTGTTTGGCGGCGAGGCGCTCCTGTTTTTCAGATAATGTTTTTATTTCCATGAGGAGCTGTTTTTTCTTGGCCTGCAGGACATCTTCAGACGGTACCGTAAGCGGGGATTTGGCGGACGTCTTTTTTTGTTGATGAAGCGCGGCAATGTCGGCAAGCAGGGCATTGATTTCTTTCTGGCTTATTTCTGACGCAGCATTTTGCGGAGCAGGGGCTGGTGACGCCGTTTCTTCGGTGACAGGCGCGGGGGCCGGCAAAATATTGCTGATGGCATGCAAGCGCTGGGGAACGCGGTCAATGGGCATGTCGGCCATGGCACGGCGGTAAGCCGTATTGTAAGGGACGCCGTAAAATTTGGAACGCAGTTCAGCGACTTCGCGTGAGCGTTTGGAAAGGGATACATACAGGGCATCGTTTTCAGAAATAAGGTCGCGGATCATGTTGGCGAGGTCTTTTTCGTTGTTCTGGTAGCTTTCAATGGCTTGCTGGGCGGTTGAGATGTCGGTAACGATTTGTTCGATTTCTTTCTTTTCGTTATCCGTGGCGAGAGGGTCGCTGGCTATTTTATCAAGGTATTTTCGAGCTGTTGCGTTGGCGGGGTCAAGGCTCAGGATTCTTGAGAATTCCCTGGCGGCGCGTGTTTTATTGCCGGCTTCATATTGACGCACGGCAAAGTTTTCAAGGAATTTGAGGCGAGACCGGTAGGCCTGCGCGTAAACAGGGGACATTCCGGTTATAAAAAAGGTGACGCACAGGAAAAAGGAAAGGAGTATTTTTATCATAGGTTTGGGCGGTCTTCAATGGATTGAAGGTTGGTTTCAATGGATTTGATCTGTGATGTGTTT
>JBAXBM010000067.1:0-10143 GCA_037141995.1 Candidatus Omnitrophota bacterium | reverse complement strand
GGCGGCATCATTGGCATCATGGGTCGACCCCGGGCGAAGGCCGTCCCCCAAAGAAAACGCCACATCATATAATTTCATAATCTCGCAAATATCTTCAAAATGCGTATATAGGAAATTTTCCTGTCCGTGGATCTGCATCCACTTCGCGAGGATCGCGCCGCCGCGGGAAACAATCCCGGTCAGGCGCTGTTTCGCCAGCGGCAAAAACGCCTGAAGAACCCCGGCGTGCACCGTGAAATAATCCACCCCCTGCTCACACTGCTCAATGAGCGTGTCGCGGTATGCTTCCCAGGACAAATCCGCCACCTTGCCGCCGGCCTTTTCAAGCGCCTGATAAATCGGCACCGTCCCAACCGGCACCGGCGCGTTGCGGATGATCCATTCACGGGTCACATGAATATCTTTTCCCGTCGAAAGGTCCATCACCGTATCCGTACCCCAGCGCACAGACCAGAGCATTTTTTCAAGCTCCTCGCGAATCCCGGAAGAAAGTGCCGAGTTGCCGATATTCGCATTGATCTTGGTTAAGAAATTACGGCCGATGGCCATGGGCTCGGCTTCCGGATGATTGATATTGGCAGGAATGATCGCGCGGCCTTCGGCAACCTCCCGGCGGACAAAATCCGGCGCCAGACCTTCACGGATCGCCACAAATTCCATTTCCGGCGTCACCATGCCGCGGCGGGCATAGGCCATTTGTGTCGGGACAGATCCCTTCTTCGCGCGCAGGGGAATCTGCGCCGCAGCAAATTTCGCATGGCAGCCATCTGCCGCCTGAACCGATCCGGGAAAAGGTTCCACATCCCCGCGCCCCATGATCCAGGGTGTTCTTATCCGCGACAACCCCGCAGCGACATCGGTCATTACAGCAGGATCCGTGTAAGCCCCTGTCACATCATACAGCCGTAAGGCCGGCAGTTTCTCGTCGCTTAATAGCACTTCACGCATCGGCACACGGACATCGGGATGCAGCCTCCCCGGCACATAAATTTTATGTGAACCTTCGAAAGCAGACATGGGAGGCAATTTCATGGAAATGGGATGTTTTATCATGGGAGTGATTATAGTACAGACTTCCCGGCGGGACAACGAGAAGATTCATAAGTTATCACAAGGGCCGGCAGCGCTCCTTAAGGATATCGAAATAATCAAGCTCCATCTGCAACATGTCATCATCATCTTTGCGCAACCACTCCGAGACCCACGCGAAACGCATCGCGATCATAAAATCAGGTAAAATACGAAAACCTTCCGTTGTGTAAAGACCCGAGCCTTTCAAAACCGCCATGAAATTATCAGCCCAGGCGCCGTCCAGCGCAGAAGGATCTTCAATCCCCAGGCATGACAGCATATTAGCGGCATCGTACAATTCGGGCTTTACCCCGAAAAATTCCCAATCAATGACCGCATTAATACCGCTTTCACCCCAAATGATATTAAGCGCATGATAATCCCCATGACAAAACCCCGTGGGCAACTGCCGGTAAAAAGGATTCAACCGTTCTTCCACATGGCGTTTCATGGGGATAAAAGCCTGCGCCACTTCAGGCCTGCGCCGCCGTATCACTGACCAGAGGCCGTCAATATAGGCAGGAAGGTCAAAAACAGGGCTTTCCTTAAACACAGCCCCGGCTTGCGTGGCTTTTTTGAAATCTACCAGGAAGCGCGCCGAAACTGTCCCCCGCCATCCTTCAAAAGCATATGCCGGGCGATCAAGCTGAACCCCGTTAACATAGGGAACCGCCTGCCAGCATTCACCATCAATATCCCCCAGCGTCCTCCCATCCTTATCCGTCAAGAATGGGACAACCTGCGGCATCCCGGATCCGGACAACGCCGCTAGAACGGCCGCCATGGCTTTCCGGTGTTCTGCCCGGCGAGGGTTAACCTTCTCAAGGATAATCAAACGGCTGTCAGCGGTTTTAACAACCGCACGAAAATCAGTACGCTCCGGGCTGCCGGCAACAGCGATATCAGGACAAAGTGAAACAGCACCGAGATTGAAATGTTCGGCAGCGGAAAGAAGATTTTTCATATTTTTCTCAACTTTGCGATAAAGAAACCCGTGAAGGAGCTGTCCGGCTTAACCCGCAGGCAGGCCTTGATCTCCGGCAGAAACTCATCACGCCCCCAGCGTTCAATGCAGGGAAGTCGGGGAATACCAGGTATTCCCGCCTCTTCAAGTATGAAAGCCCCGCCGCTCTTTTTAAGGAACCAATCCACCACTTCTTCATTTTCTTCAGGCGCGAACGTACATGTGGCATACACCAGGCATCCGCCGGGTTTCAGCAGCCGGGCCGCGCTCATCAGGATGCCTTTTTGCTTGAAACTCATTTCCTTGATCTTACGCGGGCTCCAATAAACGCTGCTTTCCGGGTCATCCCGGCGAAAACGCCCTTCGGAACTGCAGGGAGCATCCACGAGTATCCTGTCAAAAAAAATATTTTCCGCCAAACGCAGGCGGCGGACATCGCATAATTTACAGGCAACATTCACGGCACCCAGCAGCGCGCACACGGCACGCAGGCGGAAAAACCTTGCCTTGACTGCCTCCACCGCAACAACTTCTCCGCCGCAACCTATCATGGCCGCGATCTGGGTGGCCTTGCTGCCCGGCGCCGCGCACGCATCCAGCACATGCTCTCCCGGCAAAGCCCCCAGGATCACCGCCGGGATCAAACTTGAAAGGCTCTGGCGATAAATCAAACCTTCATCAAATAAAGGATGCCGCGCCATCAGCGGATGCGATGCCTCACGAACAATGTACGCGCCCTCACACCACGGGACTGCTGTCAGGCCGATCCCTTCAGCCTCAAGGCGCGCGAGGATAGCCCCCGGATCCCCTTTAAGCGGATTGACACGCACCACAAAAGCTTCCTTAAGGGAAAAAGAATCAACAACCTCCGGCAGGTCGTCTGACGGGACAATCATCGCGAGGCGTTGAAGGAATACCGGGGGGATCAAACAGCCAGGATCACTTTCGCTTTTTCAATGAGTTCCTCGGGATTAAACGGTTTATCAAAGCAACAGTCAACCCCGATCTCTCGCAAACGTTCTTTATCAACTTCTTCAAAAAAGGCTGAAACACCGATGATCTTTGTGTGCTCGCAATTAGCAGAACGTTTGATCTTCTGGGCAACCTCAAAACCATTCATCCCCGGCATTTTCATGTCAAGGATCACAAGGTCCGGCTTAAATAACAATAATTTAATCCCGGCCTCAAACCCGTCATTAGCCGCTTCAATCTCAAAATGAGGTTCCTTCTTGAATAAACGCCGCACCGAACTGACCATATTCGCATCGTCATCCACAATCAGCACTTTACGGGCATCCCCGCGGACGGAAAGGGTCTCTGGTATCGGCATATTATACAGTTTCAAAAAACCGATAAAATCTTCAACCTTGATCCGGCTGTGATTCCCCGGCGTACGGTAAGCCTTCAACTTCCCGTCATGAATCCACTGAAGGGCTGTCCTTAAATGAACATGGCAGAGATCAGCGACCTCTCCGGTTGTCAACGGCCTTTCAATGTTCATACCAGAAACTCCTGATTATCGTATTTATCAAATTTCTCTACAATCACAATACATTCAATAGATACCCCTGTCAAGCCGCACCAGCCGGAAGAAAGGATCGTTACAGGAAGAGGCAAGATTAAAAATGCAGATTAAATCTTTGGGAAAGAAGCCGTATCCCCTGCATCCAAAAGAATAGAGGCCTTATTTTTAACAACTTCAAAAAGAGCCGGATGCGCTGTCTTGAAAAGCAGGGGCGTGCCTGATGAAGGACGGACCTCAAAAGAACCAGGTTTCAGGGAAGCAATCATAGCGGCATGATCCCTGAGAACCCCGAAATCCCCCGCGCCGCCAGGAACAAAAAGATAATCAACCGGCGCGTCAAAAAGGACCTTGCCGGGCGTTAATACAGACAAGTGCAATGGGGACCGTTGTGGCATCATAAAAACTCAGCTTGCTTTCAAGGCTTTGGCTTTTTCCTTCACTTCTTCAATCGTACCCACCATATAAAAAGCCTGTTCCGGCACATCATCCATTTTACCGTTGATGATCATTTCAAAACCCTTGATTGTATCTTCCAGCTTGACATAACGGCCCTTGATCCCCGTGAAATTCTCAGCCACGAACATCGGCTGGGAAAAGAATTTCTGGATCTTACGCGCACGGTAAACCGTCAATTTATCATCATCACCCAGCTCATCAATCCCTAAAATGGAAATGATATCGCGCAAATCCTTATATCGTTGCAGGATTTTCTGAACAGCGAGGGCAACGTTGTAGTGGACCTCGCCGATGATGTTAGGATCAAGCATGCGCGATACGGAATCCAACGGATCGACCGCAGGATAAATGCCGAGCTCCGCGATTTGACGCGATAAAACAATTTTAGCGTCAAGGTGTGAAAAGACCGTCGCCGGCGCCGGATCTGTCAGGTCATCAGCCGGGACATAAACAGCCTGTACGGACGTGATCGAACCGTGCCTAGTCGTCGCGATGCGTTCTTCCAGCTGGGCGACTTCCGTTGCCAACGAAGGCTGATACCCCACCGCTGAAGGCATACGGCCCAAAAGGGTCGACACCTCAGAACCGGCCTGGACAAAACGGTAAACATTGTCCAGGAACAGCAAAACATCCTTGCGCTCAACATCACGGAAATGTTCGGCCATGGTCAAGGCCGAAAGACCAACGCGGAAACGCGCGCCCGGCGGTTCATTCATCTGGCCGAAAACGAGGGCTGTCTTGTCCATGACCCCGGATTCTTTAAGTTCAAGCCACAGTTCATTGCCTTCCCTGGTACGCTCACCAATACCTCCGAATACCGACACACCGCCGTGTTCGCTGGCAATCGTCCGGATAAGTTCCATGACAATAACCGTTTTGCCAACGCCGGCACCGCCGAAAAGGCCGATCTTACCGCCTTTGGGCAGGGGCGCCAAAAGGTCAAGCACCTTCATCCCCGTCGGAAGGATATGCGAAATGGAAAGCTGTTCTTCAAAACTTGGCGCATCTCGGTGAATTGACTGGGTCTTGGCCGGATCAGTGACCGGCCCTTTCCCGTCGATAGTATGGCCAAGAACATTAAAAATACGGCCTAATGTCTGTGTGCCCACAGGAACCTTGATCGGATCTCCCGTATCCCGGGCATCCATCCCGCGCACCAAGCCTTCTGTCGACGCCAAAGCCACACACCGGACGGTATTGTTGCCAATCTGCTGGGCAACCTCCAAAGTGATATCGAGATTCCTGTCCGGATACTCCACCTTGATCCCATTCAGAAGACCAGGCAACTCGTTATGGGCAAAGCGGATATCAACGCTTGGCCCGATGACCTGGATAATTTTGCCCGTAGCCATACAGCTCTATCCTTTCAATGCTTCGGCAGAAGAAATGATCTCGATGACTTCTTTCGTGATCGCCGCCTGCCTGATTTTATTACGAAGTAAAATGAGATCGCCCATCAACTCTTTGGCGTTGTCCTTGGCGGACTTCATGGATACCATGCGCGCCGCCTGCTCACATGTGAATGATTCAAGCATCAACAGCCGCATACGGCTGGCAAGATACATCGGAAGCAAATCCGACAATATCCCTTTGATGCCGCTTTCAATGATGAAATCACCACCCGCCGCGCGGGGCTTGGGGTCAATGTGCAAAAATTTTGCCGTGCTCGGGATATACTTCATCGCTGACTTGAACAACGTATAACAAACATGCACTTCCGCCAGTTCTTTCTTATTATAATCACCCAGCACCGCATCCGTCAGTTCCTGATGAAAAACCGCCGAAAGGCGCCCATGGGCCCCCGGGAAATAACGGTAAACCTCACGGCCTATCCGGCGGAAATACGATTGCCCCTTGCGGCCGTAAACATAAAGCCTTATGTCGCGGTCTTTATGCGCCGCGAGGAACGCATCAGCCTGCGAAAGGATCTGATCCGTATAACCGCCGCAAAGCCCGGTATCCGACGTAATCACGACAAGCCCAATAGCCCCTTTATCACGCCGCCGGAAATACGGATGCGTCATGTCCGTATCCGCCGCGAGCAAATTATTCAAAATACTCTCAATGCGTGAAAAATAAAACCGCGCCGCTGTCAATGGGGCGTCAAGGCCTTTAAACTTGGCCATTGACACCATCTCCATGGCGCGGGTCACCTTCCAGGTGCCCTCGATAGAACGGATACGCGATTTTAAGTGCCTTAATTGCTGTGACATTATTTCTTAAGAAATTCCTTCTTGAATTCAATGATAGCGGCCTTCAATACGTCCGCGTTATCTCCAGCCAAATCACCGGTTTCTTCAATCACTTTGGCAACCTGGGGATAACCCTTGGCCATAAACTGCAGAAACGCCGTTTCAAAACGTTTGACACTCGCCACAGGGAGGTCATCCAGATAACCGTTGACCGTCGCTGAAATTAAAATAACCTGCTGGCCGAGCGCCAGGGTCTGATACTGCCCCTGCTTGAGGACCTCCACCACGCGTTCCCCGCGGGTAAGCTGATCCTGGGTGGCTTTATCCAGCTCGGAACCGAACTGAAGGAACGTGACAAGTTCGCGGTACTGGGCCAGATCAAGGCGAAGCTTGCCCGCGACTTTGCGCATGGCCTTGGCCTGCGCCTTGCCGCCGACGCGCGACACCGAAAGACCGACATTGATGGCCGGACGGACGCCTGAAAAAAAGAGGTCCGATTCCAGGTATATCTGCCCGTCGGTAATCGAAATGACATTTGTCGGGATGTAACTCGTAATATCTCCGCCCTGGGTCTCGATGATCGGCAGCGCCGTCAGCGATCCGCCGCTCAGCGCGTCGGAAAGTTTCGCGGCGCGTTCCAGAAGGCGTGAATGCAGGTAAAAAATATCTCCCGGATAAGCCTCACGGCCCGGCGGACGGCGCAGCAGCAGGGAAAGCTGACGATACGCCTGGGCATGCTTGGAAAGGTCATCATAAACAATAAGGACATCCTTGCCCTTATACATAAATTCTTCACCCATCGCGCACCCTGAATACGGGGCAAGGTACTGCGACGACGCGGACGTACGTGACGAGGCGCTCACGACCGTCGTGTAATCCATGGCGCCGTTTTTCTTCAGTGTCTCAACCACCGCCACGATACTGGAAATTTTCTGGCCGATAGCGACATAAATACAATAAACATCCTTGCCCTTTTGATTGATGATCGTATCAATGGCTACGGCTGTTTTCCCGGTCTGGCGATCACCGATAATCAGCTCACGCTGCCCGCGCCCGATCGGGATCATCGCGTCAACAGCCTTGATCCCCGTCTGCAGAGGCGTATTGATCGGCTGACGTGAAACCACATCCGGCGCCGCGAACTCCATCGCCCGGAAACGATCCGCGGCAATCGGCCCGCGTCCGTCGATAGGCATCCCCAGGGCATTGACAACCCGGCCCTTCAAGGCCTCCCCCACGGGGACCTGCACAATCTTGCCGGTGCGCTTGACAGTATCGCCTTCCTTGATATTCCGATCAGGATTATCCTTTCCGAAAATGATAACACCGACGCTGTCTTCTTCAAGGTTAACAGCCATCCCGAACACATTACAGGGAAACTCAATGATTTCGCCGGCCATGACATCATCAAGTCCGTAGACACGGGCAATGGCGTCTCCAACCTGGATCACCGTGCCGATGGATTCAGTCTTGATTTGCGTTTTAAAATTTTCGAGCTCGTTCTTAAGAATAGAAGAGATTTCTTCGGGCCTCAGGGTACTCATGGAACCACCTTCGCTTGAAGCATTTGTTTTTTAAGTTGCAAAAGCCTATTTCGTACCGATCCGTCAATGATCGTATTCCCGATCAATATCTGAACACCACCCAGAAGATCAGGGTTAAGTTCCAGATAAAGATTCGCCTTCTTGTGCGCCATCTGCTCAACCCGCGCCTTGATTTTTTCAATAACATCCAGTTCCAGCGGGAATGTTGTCCGCAAAAGGACATCCACCACCTCGCCGTGAGAATAAACGACCCTCACGTAATCCGTCACCGCCTCCAGCAGATCAATGCGGCCTTTGGCCAAAAGGTACCTGATGAAAGTCCTGGTCTCATCGGCCAGGAGCTGCCCGAGGACCCTGTCAATCAGGGCGCCTTTTTCCTGCGCCGGGATTTCAGGCGCCCGGAGAAAATGAAGAAAATCCGGGGTATCACGCATCACCGTCCGCAATGATTTCATGTCTTCAATGCATTTGGCAATGCCGATCTTCGCCGTAGCGAACTCGACATACGCTTCAGCGTATCTTTTGGCGGCAAGTTTATTTTTCATTCGCTTTCTCAAGGTCAGCCAGAAGCGATTCAACAATCTTACGGTCTTCGGCAAATGTCAGCTTCTCCTGAATCATCTGCTCAGTCACCTTCATCACCATGTCAACCACATCACCCCGCAGGGCTTCACGGGTGCGCAAAAGTTCAAAATGCAGCTCACTCTTGGCGTCTTCAATGATCTTGTTGGCCTCAAGCCGCGCTTTTTCACGGATCTCGCGGGATTTCTCCTCCCCAAGGCTCTCGACTTCCTTAAGGCGCTTTTGAGCTGTTTCTTCAATGACCGCCAGCGACTTTTCCATCTCGGAACGGAACGAGACAGCCTCGGCCTTCAACGCATCAATGGCCGCGATCTCATCATCAACTTTTTTACGGCGGGCCTCGAGAATTTCAAAAACAGGTTTCCATAGGAATTTCTTCAATAAAAACAATACCAGAAAAAAGCATACTATCTGGGCTGTTATCAGCTGAAGATTTAACAATTTAAAAAGTTCCATAACTACCCCATCCTCCGCCCCGAATGTAATTCGGAGAATAAATTAGATCTTTCCGATAAGCGGGAACACAATAAAACCAAGGACATAAAAAATGATCGTCTCGATAATGGCGCATCCCAAAAGCATCAGCGTCATAATCTTGCCCATTGCCTCAGGCTGACGCCCGAAAGCCTCCAGCGCGCTGGCAACCGCGTGACCCAAACCAACACCGACACCCAATGCCGAAAGACCAAGCCCGATCGGTAACCCGATAGCTAATGCCGCATGAAAATCCATTATTCCCTCCTGTTTATAATTAATTAGTGATGCGCTTCTTCATGTTTCATGATCAATGAAAAATAAACCAATGTCAAAATGCTGAAGACCGCCGCCTGTATCGTCGACGTCAAAACAACAAGAAGAAAATTCGGGAAAAGCCACAAGAACCCGTCCTTAAGACCCCAGCTCGCAAAAAGCGCCAGGATCATATCATCACCGTAAATATTGCTCCGCAAACGTAAAGAAAGGCTGATCGGACGGACCAATTCACTGATAATGTGCACCGAGAGCATAAACAGCGGCATAATCAGCGTAAACGCCATCATCCCTCGCGGCTGCCCCATCAAATGATCAACATAGCCGCCGACACCCAGCTCCTTAAAAGCCGTGTACTGAACATAGAAGAATACGATCAGGGATAGCCCCATGGTCGTTGACCATTCCGCATTCGGCGATTTAAAAAACGGAATCAGTCCGATGTAATTCATGGCCAGGATATAAATAAAAAGCGTCCCGACAAAGGCCGTGAACTTACGGCCCCTCGCGCCCAGGATCCCCTGCACAAAATCATCAACAAAAATAACAAAGAACTCGGCCGCACTCTGCAGCCGGCCCGGAGAACGAACAGCACGCTTGCGTGTGGCCAAATAAGCCACCAGCGTCAGCAGGCCGATAACCAAGACAGCATAAATTGTACTTTCCCAAAAATGAAGAAAATGACCGAACGCATTATCTTTATTCAGTTCTGCGGCAAGACCAATAATATGAGGAAATTCAGGACTGTTTGTCATGGCACTCTAGTCATACGGCTAAAAGTTATCAAAGCAAAAAATCTTCCTGGAAACGGGGCTCACTATCAACGGAGCAATCCGGATTTTAACCAAGAAGACTTCACTGCCTTCATCAAAATTTTATTCACTATAGCAGAAACAAAAACGTTGTCAATGTGATGCCCCTGAATTATCACCGCGCCAAAATATCCGCTACTTCTGCGGGGCTTGTCGATTTAAAAAGAAGCTCTTTCTTATCGGCACTTTTTACCACTCTTAGGATTTTTCCTAACAACCCCAGGTATGTCTTCTGATCATTATCAGG
>JBAXBM010000066.1:0-10173 GCA_037141995.1 Candidatus Omnitrophota bacterium | reverse complement strand
CCTGAGCATCCAGCCCGCCGCCGGTTCGGTCATGCTGAGCAATATTGGGATCACGGGGCGGTAACGGGAAAGATCGATCTGCGTTGTTTGCCGATCAATGAAAAATCTTGTAGGGGCAGACCAGTGTGTCTGCCCCTTTATATATTGATGGTGATTAATATTAAAGAGGTGGTTTAAATGACTAAAGAAAAATCCATATCCCGCAGTTCACTGGATGTCATGAAAAAATGCCGCAAGGTTTGGCTGATCAATCCGAAATCAAAGGTTCATGAACAGCCGCGCCCGGCGAGGGTGAATACCAAAAGGGTCGCAGTGCCGTAGGTGTGCCGCGTAGTTTTATTTTCTTACCGCGTTGAAGGCGCGGTTTTTTTGTGCCTTCAATTTGATGTATTATCAAAATAAAACTTGCTTTTACGGCAAACATAGTTTATATTTTGATAAGAAATCAAAATTTGTATTGAATTATTGCCAATCATGGGGGCGTATGGTGCATGGGGTTACACCGATAGATGCGGGCTTGGAACTGATAGGATTGCATTATGCGCAGGCCATCATGCGGTTTGTTTTTATTGAAACTCTGGGCGGTAAGGTTATTTTTGCGCTCGGATTTATCCTGAGCCTGGGCAAGGGGTTGGGGCAAGGGAATTTCAGGCCGGCGCTTGTTTTTGTATTTATGTTTTTTACATTATGGTTTATCTGTGTTCAACCGCGCGCAAAAGTCATGGCGCCGTTATCGGCCATGGAGCGTTACGGGTATCAGGACATAACAACGGCAGATGTTTTAAAAAATAATGGTTATACGGAACTTGTGGTTAATCCGGCGCTGCATGCGGTTAGCCGGGGTGTTGATTCTTTGATCACAGGCGCGGCGGCGGTCATTGGCCGGGCCGGGAATGGGAAGGATCAGCGCGGTTATCTGGCCAGTCCGTTGCTGCAGGTCAAGGTATCGATGCTGATGCGTGCGCGTGTGGCGGCGGGGATAACGGATCAGGCGTTGAGGGATGAGGCGGTGAAGTTTTATCAGCAGGATTATTGGAAGGCGGTGCGCGGGCTTGGGGCGGAGACAGGGGATCTTTGGCCCGGGGACAGCCGTCTTTTGTCAGCTTATAAGGAAGACGCGCGGGCGCGCTGGGATATGTTGCGAGAGGCATTATATGCGTTTGTTAATAAGGATAAACTCTTTGACCGGATGTTTGAGCGCTTTTATGACGGCCGTGTGGATAAGGATGCGGTGGTTAAGTCACTGATGAAGACCGAAATGTTATTACGGCCGCAGAGTTATACGTTGATGGCGTATGCTTCTCGACGGGATATTCTAAGGGTTGAAAGCGGTATGCCGCAAGCCGTGCATGGGTGGTGCCGGAAGGTTATTTTGTTTTTGCCCTGGGGGCAGGGCATGGCCCTTTGTGTGCTTTGGTCATTGTTCCCGGTATTTTTTATCGCAAGCGTGTTGTTCCGTTCTGCCGGATCCCTGCTGATATTTGCGGGTTTGCTGGCCGGCATCAAAGCATGGACCGTGCTTTGGGTCATTGTTGAAAAATGTACGGGCGTGTGGCGGGTGATGCATCCGGCAGACAGCGCCTTGATGTGGCAATCGCCGTATATCAATGAGGCGGCGGCGCTGGCGGCATTGGTGTTGCCGTTAATGGTGATGTTGACAGGATTTATTTGGATAAGGGAAAGGGGTAAGCATGCGGTGTCTTAAAGGCAGAGGGTGGGGGATGAAGGTGGCTGGGATGAGCGGGGTGCTTGGTATAGGGGTCATGGCGGCGGGAAAGGTCATGGCGCAATCGGGCGGCATGGAAGATGAAACCAAACAGCAGTTTGATAACCTGTCGAAATTTATTGTGACAGTCATGACAGGGCCTGTGGCTAAGATTATTGCCCTGGTGCTGCTGATTGTCGGTATATGGCGGATTATCAACAAGGATTACGGCACAGCGGTGGGGTGTGTGATTGCTTTGCTGGCGCTGGTTTTCCTACCGCAAATTCTTAATATATTTGGACGGTAAGCCATGCGGCATTGTTCACGAACGATTGATAAACCGCTGTTGATCCTTGGGCTGGAAGTCGAGGATATCGCAGCCTTGATGCTGGTGTTCGGCATTCCCGCAATCCTGATCTCACCGGCGATTCCGCTGTTCCTGATTTTGGTGGCATGGCCGGGCCTGGTGATGTTCAAGCGCGGGAAACCGGAAGGGTATGTGCTGCACGCATTATACCGGGCCGGGATTCCTCTGCCGGGGCTTTTACTGCCGGGTCCGGCGGAAGGTGTCCGTTATACGCCATTTTCCCGGGAGCCGCGATGACCCAGGCATATCCGGTGAAATCCCAAAGTTCCCTATATTTTGAGCGTTATGCCCGGGCGGAACAGCAGCGCGCGGTATTTGGGGGGATTATTTGTATCTTGGGCCTGGTGTGCGCGGCGCTGGCAACGGCATTGTGCGTGGCGGCCTTGCGGCCCCGGCCGATCCATTATATTGCGGCTGTCCCTGTATCGGGTATTTCTTATCCCGGGCAGGTCCCATTGTCGTCGGCGGCAAGTTTTACCGCGGCATGGGTCATGGACTGGATGAATTATACCCCGGACACGGCCGGAGGTGTTTATGAACGGGCCCTTGCCATGGTGATGCCGGCATTTACCGCGAAGATCCGCGCGGGATTAGAGGCCGAGCTGGAAAAGATCGGGCGAGACAGGTTGGCGTCGGTGTTCACGCTGAAAGGCGTTCCGCAATGCAGGGAAAACGGGCCGGGTTTTGAAGCTGTATTTGAGGGGGAGCGCAGGGTTTATATGGGGAAAGAAGAAATGTCGCGGGAGGATGTGCGCTTGACCGTTGAGGTGCGCCGGGTAACGCCGACAACGCTTAATCCTTACGGGCTGGCCGTGGAAGACTTCAGGAAAGAAAGGGCGATGCATGAAAAGGTTTAGCTGTGTTGTGCTGGCGGGCGCGTTGTGCCTGGGGTTGGCAACGTCTGCCGGAGCTGAAAAGCGGGTCTGCGCCGGCGCGGATATTGTGGTGCGGGCCGAGGTCGGCAGGATGATTGATATTTATGTTGAGGCCGGGATCGCGGACCTTGTGCGTTCCGGGGACCCGGCAACATTGAAGGTGGAACATGCTTCGGGGCATTTATTCCTGACGCCGCTGACGGCCGCAGCCGCCGGCATTACGATCCTGGATACAGGCGGGCGTTCGCACCGGGTTCAGTATGTATTTGGCGAAGGGGCGGATGACAGGATAAGGGTTGAGGATTGCCGTGAATCCGGAAAATTTTTAGATGCCAGGGATCCGGGAATGGATATCATGCGGGCGCTGATGCAGGGACGGCAACCCGAAGGATCCGTGCATCATGACGGAGGGCCGGTGGTATTTCAAGATGCGCAGGTCAGGCTGACCCTTGTTTCTGCGGAAGAACTGCCGATGGCGGCAGGGTATGTGTTATCAGCGGAGAATATCACAGACGCTCCGGTCAATATTCCGTTTCAAAGGATTTCGTATCCCGGCCTTTTAGCTGTGGCAGGAGACAAGGATACCCTGGAATCCCGGGCAAAGACCATGGTTTATATGGTGGTGAGGCGATGAAGGGATTCCAAGAGGAAATCCGTTTCTGGCAGGAAAAGTATAGGGCGCTGGGCAGGCGCGGGCGCTGGATGGTGTGGGGCATTTCAGGAGGTGTGTTGATGACAGGAATATGGCTGTGTCTGCCCAAAAGTATGCCGCCGGAGGAGGCTGTGCCGGTGAAAACGCCGGCCCAACAACCCGGCGGGAAGAAAGAGGCGGACGGGTATTTTCTCGGTGAGGATATTGACAAGAAGGCGTATGTCCAGCGGCTTGAGGCGCAATATTTTGCCGTAGCGGAAAAGAATCAGGTGTTGCAGGGACGCCTGGATGATCTGGCCGGAAAGGTGGGTGAGATGGCGCGGGGGCAGGGCCGGATGACCGAGGTTCTGGGCGGGATGGAAGGCCGTCTGGCCGATGCTCTGGGAAAGGGTTCAGTATCAGCATTGCCGGAAGATGCCGCGAGGAAAAAGACGGATCTGCGCGGGTATCAGATGGATGTGATCAATATTTCCCCGGCGCTGTCAGCAGAACGGGACCGGGATGTTGTTTATTTGCCCGCCGGGAGTTTTGTGAGGGGTACTTTGTTGACGGGGGTTTATGCACCGTCGGAAGCGGCAAACCCTTTGCCAGTCCTTGTGCGCCTCAAGGAGGCTTTTTACGGGCCTAACGGCGCGCGGATCCCGCTGGAAGGGGCTTTTGCCGTCGGGAGAGCATCGGGCGATCTTGTCAGTGAGCGGGCGCTGGTGCAGATCAGCACGGTATCCGCAGTGTTTCCCGAAGGGCAGGTATTTGAGCATAAAGGGAATATTGGTTATCTGACGGATGTGTCCGGCCAGCTGGGGTTAAAAGGCATGGTGGTTTATAACGCCGGGCGCCAGCTGGGGATGTCGTTTATGACCGGGTTTATGGGCGGAGCCGCGCAGGCCATGGCCGATGCGCAGACCACAACAGTGGTGGGAGATAACGGGCATGTGGCGCGGAATGTGACGGGAGACCGGAGCAAAAACGCCGGGTTCCAGGGGCTGGCCCAGAGTGCGGCGCAGATGTCGAGATATTATGAGGATCAGCTGGGGCATATTGTCCCGGCGGTGAAGGTTGAGGCCGGTGTTGATGTGTATTTCATTGTACTGGAAGGAGTGGCGGTTTATGGGCTTAAGAAGAGCGGCATTGTTCCTGTGCGTTATGTTGATTAGCGGATGTGCCGGGCAGATGGCGTGTGAGCGTGAGGCTGCGCCCCGCACCCTGGCGCAGATCTACCGCAAATCGTCGGAACCGGCAGCGGTATTGCCGCCGCGAAAAATGGAACTTTTACCTGATGCCGGGGCTGTCAGGCCGTATTGGCCTGTTTATGCGCCTCCCCGGATCAGAAAAGTGTGGGTTCCGGCGCATGTGGCAGGTCACAGCCGGGACACGCTGGTGGCTGGGCATTGGGCTTTCCTGATGGTTGAGGAACCCCATTGGTACATTGAACGGCATGATGATGACACTGCGGGCACCCGTATGATTGTGCCTGTTTTACCGCGGAAGGAGCCGTGATGTTGACAATGGCCGGTATTGAAGGATTGTTCCATGAAGGGAAATCGCTGCCGGATTTTTTGCCTTACGCGGAGTATGCCGACGGAGTTTTTCTTCATGTTGATGGCAGTGTGGGCCGTCTATGGGAACTGTCCCTCCATGAGTCCGAAGCCGCGGGATCTGCCCGGGTTAATGAAGTTTCGACCATGATCGGTGGTTTTACGGGACGTATCCCTTCGGGGATGAGCGCGCAATGCGTGCTTTTGTCCGACAGTGATATTTCCCGGCTGATGGGCCGGTACGGTTCTCTCACCGCGGCCGATATGGACAGGGCCGCAGGCATGATTATCGACGGAAAAGTGCGGCATATCCAGGAAAGCCGTAACGGTTTTTTCAAGGGGGCCGGAGAGGGTGTCTTTCCCCGGAAAATGCGGCTGTTTTTTTCGCTGCGTTCTTATCCTGCCTGGAAGGGGGATGGGCATGGGGCCAAAGATTGGGAAAGAATCCGTGCGGATTTTTTGAGAGCCTGCCGCGTCCTGGAAAGCCAGTGGTCATTTTTGCCTGTCCCCGCTGAAGAGGTGGATGAGGATGGCCTTGTTGCGCTGCTTTATCGCATCCTCAATCCTCGACGGGCAGAGATAATCCCTGCGCCGCGCCTTAACAGGGAATTCCTGCGCGAGCAGGTTCTTTATAATGCGCCTGAAGTGCGCGGGAACGGTTTTGTTTTCGACGGATCTCATACCCGGGTCTTAAGCCTCAAAGAGTTGCCGCAGGCCACGTGGCCGGGAATGTTGTCGGCCATGGAGGGGTTGTGCGACATTCACAGGGACATGATGATCGTTGTGAATTTTACGGTTCCGGAACAAAGCGCGGCGCTGTCGCGGATCAAGGTTCAGAAAACGCTGGCATTCCTGCAGAGGACATCATCCTGGGGCGACACGAGTGAGGAGGCCCTGCAGAAGAAAGAGGACCTGAGCGGGGTGATCACCCAGACATTTAAGGGAGGGAAAGTTATTGTCCAGGCGCGGTTTCATATCCTTCTCTGGGGTGATGTCCCGGAAGTGCTCGAGCGTGCCTGCGACAGTATCCTGATGGCGTTGCACCGGATGGGAGCCGAAGGGTTAAGGGAAGAGGTTATTGCGCCCTCGATTTTCCTGACATGCCTTCCCCTGAATTTTGATCACCGCATTGAACCATTTATCCGGCGGGAACGGCGGATGCTGTCGGACAATTTTGCGGACATGCTCCCTTTTTATGGCGCCTGCCGCGGGACAGAAACGCCGGCGGCGCTTTATTTAAACCGCAGGGGGGAACCTGTGGGCATTGATTTCTTTGATTCAGCCACCAATCCGCACGGGCTGGTGACCGGAGTTTCAGGTGCCGGGAAGTCATTCTTGATCAATGATTTTATTTATCAGAATTACCGTCTGGGCGCGCATTTCTTTGTGCTCGATAAAGGGCATTCTTACCGTAAAACATGCGACATCCTGGGCGGGCAGTACATTGATTTTGACCTGCGTGCCCCGTTAACCATTAATCCATTTTTATGTGATCCGGGCAGCGAAAATCTGGCATTCCTGGTTGAAGTCCTGGCCTTGATGGCTTCCGGCGGCGATGACCGCGACCGTTTGGCGCGGGAGGAGAGAGGTTTTCTCCAGCAGGCTGTGCTTGCGGCTTACAACGGGGCTGCGGAGGGCGAAGTGACATTATCGGATGTTGTCAGGATACTTGACGGGGATTCCGGGATGGGTGCGAGGATAGCCTTGCGCCTGGCGCCGTTCACCCGCAAGGGGCCGTACGGGAAATTCTTTGACGGGCCGAATCAGTTCTCCGTCAACAGCCGTTTTACAGTTTTTGAACTTGCCAATCTCAGTGCTTACCCGGACCTTCAGCTGGTGGTCTTGTTGAATATCATGTTTTTTGTGACGCAGTTTATTGCGGATACCCGTATCCGGGGGGAACGGAAATTTATGCTGATCGACGAGGCATGGCAGTTGTTGAAAATGGCAAATACGGCTGATTTCATTGCCAATGCATTCAAGACCTTCCGCAAATACCGTTGCGCGGCCGTGGCTGTGACACAGGAAGTGGCGGATCTTTTACAGCAAAAGAGCGGGCTGGCGATCCTTGCTAATACGGCTAACAAGATTTTCCTTCAGCAAGAGCATGCCATGGTTGAACGCCTTAGGCATGAATTGTCGCTGTCTGATGAAGTGGCCGCATTGCTGGGATCGGTGCGCACGGTTAAGGGAAGGTATGCGGAAGCGCTGGTCATGACATCGTCGTCCAGTGGTGTTATCCGGCTGGTACCGGATCCTTTTCTTTATTGGGCAGCGACATCAGAGCCCCGCGATAATGCCTGCCTCGATCAGGAAAGAGAAAATTCCGGCGGTGATCTATTGGACGCGCTGGATCGTTGTGCCAGAAAATATCCGGGCGGGGTCCGTTGAAAGTACGTGTTGAACCATAAGGAGAAGGCATGGATTTACGGCAAGTGGTGATCTGGGTGGCGGCGGGCTGTGTGTATGGCGCGGGCGGGGGGCTGCTCGCGGCATCATCAGACAGGGAGGACTGGGTGGCGCCGGTGGTCCAGGAAGTGAGTGTCCCGCAGGAAATCAGTGATGGGGTATTTTATCCCGCGCACGAGGAGATGGTGATCATCAGGCCGGGGGCCTGGCGCCGGGCGCCGGAACGCCCGCCGGTGTTGCCCTCGGCGACTATGACATCCGGCGAAAAGAGAGTTGTGCCTGCGGTTAACACGACGCGATTGATCACATTAACGGGCCGGATCAGGTTGTCGGAAGCGCTGGGGATGATCGCCGCGGCGGCGGGGAAGAATATTATTCTCGGGCAGGGGGTGGCCGATACGGAAGTGACATTGGACATCAGGCGCCTGCCGGTTTCCCAGGCATTAAAGGTCATTCTTTATCCGCTGGAATGCGGGTACACGATCAATGGAGGAGAGCTGATGGTGCTGGCGCGGGATACGCGGGTATTCCGTATTGACCTTCCGCCGCTGACGCAGTCATTTGATACAGCCACGACCAATGAAAGTTCAAGTAGCGGAAGTGGGGCGCTTGCCGGGACGGCCGGCGCGCCGGCGCGCGGGCATGTGCGGGTCGGGGCCAGGGTTAATGTGCATCATAGCGCCGAAGCGCTTTCATACTGGAATGATGTTGAAGCAGGGGTGCGGAACCTGGTGTCTAAAGACGGGGTTATTTCATGCAACAAGGCAGCCGGTGTTGTTATTGTCACGGATACGCCCCGGCGCCTGGACATCCTGGATGGCTTTATCAGGGATATGAACACGCGCGCCGTGCGGCAGATCATGGTGGATGTCAAGGTTGTCGAAGTTGAACTTTCCAAAGAGTACAAGCTCGGGATTGACTGGGGGATATTGATGGCCCGGGGAGAATTGAAAGGGATGCGCGCGGCAACAAATTTCGCCAGCGAGAATATGGCTGACGGTAATGTGATGACTTTTTCAGGGAGACTGGGGAAGGGTGCGGACGGAGATGCGGCTTCCGGGATTAAGGCGATGCTTAAGGCGCTTGAATCGTTCGGCCGTATTGATGTTGTTTCCCAGCCCCGGGTGATGATGTTGAATAACTCTGTGGCCAGTATTCAGGTGGGAGAAACGCGCGCTTATGTTGAAAGCACGAATGTCGAAACAACTTCCGGCGGCAGCATGATCACATCCGCTGCCCTCAACGAGGTTCACGGGGGAGTTACCCTGCAGATTGTTGGTACCATTGCCGGCGATGATGTTGTCCTTGGCGTGACGCCGGTGGTTACAAGCATTGACGGTATCCGGACCATTGCGCTCGGCGGCGGGAGCAAGCTGGAAGCCCCTGACACATCGATCAAGACCATGAGCACGCTGGTGCGGGTGCGTGAAGGTCAGACAGTTGCCATCGGCGGCCTGATCACCCGTGATCAAAGGAAAGAAGAACAGGGGATCCCTTTTTTATCGAGAGTCCCGTTGGTGGGGAAGCTGTTTTCTTATGAGGTGCGCCGTAACAGGCGGACAGAACTTGTCATTTTTATGACACCGCATCGAGGTTAAATATGGGCCGTTATTTGTTCCAGGGTGAAGATGTGTATTTTTCTTGCGGTGAAGATTCCGGCTGCATGTCTTTCCGTGATTTTCTTGCCTCGCCTTATGTCGGGGACCGGGATGCGCATGTGCTGGTGGTGCAGGCCGGTCACGGTCGCGGCGGGGACGTGTTTTCCGGATTGATCCGCAGGATTACCCGTGCTTTTCCGGCCGGAGGGATCAGGACATGTGTGCCTTACAGCATGGCGTTGCGCGCGTATATTCTTGGGCAGGGGCTTGTGTTGCAGGAGCAGCCCATGATAGTTGTGGACAACATCGGTGACAGATATCTTCTGAGTGCTTACAGCGGGCATGAGGCTGTGGAAACGCGGGTCCTGCTGCCGCAAAATGCGGCGCGTATGGCTGATGAGGTCCAGCGCACGCGTAAAAATCTGATGGAGGGAACAGGAAAGGGGAATTGCCTGGTTCTTGGCAATGATGCCGGGGTTTGTGATGTGCTGGCCGCGCAGGGCAAGGAACGCGCGGTGTTTTTTGAGGCACGTTTCCCGGCATTCCAGGTCCTGGGCGCGATTAAGTTCGCGATCCATTTGATGCCACCGGAGGATGTGGCGGAACGGCTCAGGAAAGAAAGGGCGCGGGGATTGGCATGGGCCGGAAGCCTGGCCTTGGTGATGGCTTGTTCCGGTGTTTTTTATGCCTGGAGCGGGGTAACAGGTGAACGTTCGATGAATAGGCGCCTGCAGGCGGAAGAGGCAGGAAGGACAGATCTTGTGAACGCATTGACGGCTGTTTCACAGGAGACGTATCAGGCGCGGCTTAAGGCATTGCCGCGGATTGATTTTTTTGATGTTTACCGGCAGTTTATGGACGGTTTGCCGCCGGAGAGCCGGATGAACAGGGTGGCGTTTGACCGTGTTGCGGGTGAGAAATGGCTGTTTACCGGGAATCTTGTTTTTGAGCGGAAGCATATTTTGCCATTTCTTGGGAAAGGAATCTTTTCAGGTGTCAACGGAGCGGCGGTGCTTATTGGAGAAAAGCCGG
>JBAXBM010000065.1:0-10228 GCA_037141995.1 Candidatus Omnitrophota bacterium | reverse complement strand
ATGAGATGAAATGTCCCTGCCGCATAGCCGCCAGTTCCTAATGCCAGCATCATCAAGCCCAATTGGCTAATGGTAGAATAGGCTAATACTTTTTTGATATCATTGGCCGTACAGGCGATGGATGCTGCCATGACCGCTGATATGGCGCCTATAACCGCTACTGTCTCAAGCGCAAGCGGATGATCAAGAAATAAAACATAAGAACGCGCCACAAGATAAACACCTGCCGCGACCATGGTGGCCGCATGGATGAGTGCGGAAACTGATGTTGGGCCTTCCATTGCATCAGGAAGCCATACATGCAATGGGAATTGAGCTGATTTACCCATGGCACCTAAAAAAATTAATAGTGCTGCCACCGCCATTAGCACATCTGAACCAGGAAGGCTTCCTAAATCGGCAAAACGCAATGAGTGTCCAGTGGCAAGAAGGATCAATATCCCGATCAGAAGGCCGGTATCACCTACACGCGTCGTCACAAATGCCTTAACACCTGCTGCAGCCGCAGACTGTTTTTCATGCCAAAATGCAACCAGAAGGCATGAACATATACCAACGCCTTCCCAAAAAATGTACAACATAAGAAGGTTGTCTGCCAGCACAAGGCCCAGCATTGACGCCATAAAAAGAGATATATAGGCGAAATATCTCGAGAACCTGTTATCCCCTCCCATATAGCCGATAGAATAAATTTGAATCAAGGTCCCGACAATGGTTACAACAAGTAACATCATGGCAGAAAGATTGTCCACCATAATACCAACGGTGATGGGCACCTCATTAATTGTGATCCACGGAGCAATGTCATACGCTATCGGCCCATGACGCAATCCAAGAAAAACAATGACTGACCATACTGTTGCAATCAATGAAGCGGCCACCGCGACATACGCGGAATTGCGGCCAAGCCTCCGGCCAAAGGCAATATTAAGCCAGAACGCAATGAACGGGAAAACAGGTATCCAGTGAGCTGTATTTACCATTTTAAGAGATTGAAATCGTCGATGAAAACTGATTTTTTAAGCCGATAAACCGCGATCACCAGGATCAATCCAACAACACTTGCCGCGGCTGCCACAGCAATGATAAACAAGGCAAAAATTTGACCGAGGCCATCTGCTGTCCCCAGGTATTTATTAAAAGCAATAAGGTTGATATTGGCGGCATTAAGAATTAATTCCACTGAAATCAAAAAACGTATCGCATGCCGCTGGGTTAAAACACCATACACCCCGACACAAAAAACAAACATGCTCAAAATAACAATATGGCCTAAAGGAATCATTGCTTGACCTTTCCTATAACAACTGCCCCCACCAAAGCTGCCAGCAAGAGGAGTGAAATGAATTCAAATGGCAAAACATATGTTGTTACAAGCGACTTACCAATTGTTTGAAGATCGATGATTACAGCTGATGCCCTGACATTCATCCAGGGGCCATTGACGATAATTTTAAGCAATATAGCCAAAAGAACAGACGCAATAATAAGCCCCGGCCAGAATTGCGCGTTAATCTGAGGGATTTTGTGATCTCCGATTTTGGAAGTCAGCATGATGGCAAAAACAAAAAGTGCCATAATACCTCCCACGTATACCAGGATTTGAATAACCCCCAGGAATCCGGCATCAAGATAAAAATAAAGGAAAGCAATACCTAAAAGGGTCATGGCCAACCATACGGCGCCGTGAAAAATATCGCGCACAGTCACACTCAAGAGCGCACTCGCAGCAATAAAAAGGGCCAGCGTATAAAAAACAAGTGCATTCATTTTTTAAGCTCCTTCATTTTCGGCGGCGCGAGGTGAACATATTTATCCGCTTTCAACAGGTCAATCTTTGTCACTTCATCGTGGCTGTAATAAGCTACCTCGTAACATGTGTTGAGGTACATTGCCGCAGTTGGGCATACTTCCTGGCACAAGCCACAAAAACAACACAGCTCTTCATTGTAAGTGAAAACACCTGGGAATTTTTTTTTGGTCTCCGGGTTGGTCGCCGCTTCAATTTGCAAGGCCGCTGTTGGGCAGATCTTGACACATTGAGAACAGGCAATACATTTATCCGTATGCAGATCAACCAGCCCGCGAAACCTCTCGGTCATCACTGGTTTTTCAAAAGGATACTGGATGGTTACCGCTTTACGGAACATATTCTTGCCGGTAACCCCAAGCCCTTTGAGGATACTCATAAAACCCGTAATAATATTATTCACTGACTGGCACATAATTAACCTTTACCTATCAAAAGCCATCCGGTCACCAGGACATTCACCAGCGCAAGCGGCGTCAAGACTTTCCAGGCAAACGACATCATCTGATCCATTCTGACCCGTGGCAAAGTCCAGCGAATCCACATCAAGAAACTAATGATTCCGTAAACTTTGATCAAGAACCAGATCACTGATGGACGAAAAGGCCCTAACCATCCTCCCAGAAAAAGTGTCGCGGCAACAGCTGAAATAATAAAAAGGTTCGCATACTCCGCCAGGAAAAACATGGAAAACTTCATTCCTGAATATTCTGTATGATAGCCAGATACAAGCTCTGATTCAGCCTCTGGGATATCAAAAGGCACGCGGTTGACTTCAGCTGTAGCAGAAATAAGATAAATCACGAATGCCAGGAGGACATTCGGCTTTAAAAAGAACCATCCCAATTCCTGGGCATGCACGATCCCCTGCATGGATAAGGTCCCGGCTTCCATGATAACAACCAGCACGGATAATAAAAGCGGTACTTCATAACTGACGATTTGCGCGGCAGAACGCATCCCGCCTAAGAGTGAATATTTATTATTGGATCCCCAGCCTGCCATAAAAATGCCCAGAACACACAATGACGTGATCGAACAAATAAAAAGAATCCCGACATTCAGATCAGATACAATCCACTCCTGACTAAAAGGGATACAAAGAAATGCCGCCACTGTCGGGACAGCCACAAAGAAAGGCGCCAGCCACCAGATAAAACGATCTGCTTCTGCCGGTACAATATTTTCTTTAAGAAGAAGCTTCACCGTATCGGCGATCAGCTGGAGCGACCCATGGGGGCCAACCACCATCGGCCCCATACGATTTTGAATCTTCGCTGAAACCTTACGTTCAAGCCAGATTAAAAACATGGCATTGATCGCGAAAAATGCAAGGATCGCTACCCCTTTAAGCAACAAAAAAAGAATAGCCATCCAGGGAATGTTCATCGGTCAATCTCCCCCATGACGATATCAAGACTGCCGAGGACACACACAGCATCTGAAATATTCATCCCTTTGATCATGGTCGCCAAGACAGATAAATTTGAAAACGAAGGGGAACGGACTTTCAGCCTGTACGGTAAAGGCCCACCGTCACCAACGATATAAAAACCTAATTCTCCGCGTGGATTTTCGGTCCGCATATAAGCTTCACCATTAAGGCGAAACACCTTGTTTACTTTGACAACGGGATCACCTTCAGGTAAACCTCCCAAGGCCTGTTCAATGATTTTGAGGCTCTCTTCAATCTCCCGCATCCTGACATCATACCGATCCCACGAATCACCGGCGGCACCAGTCACAACGTTGAAATCAAATTTATCGTACATCAAATAAGGTTCATCTTTGCGCAAATCCCACGCTACCCCTGATGCGCGTAAATTAGGCCCTGTTACACCATAATTGATGGCTGTATCTTTATGTAACACGCCGATATGTTTAGATCGCGCACAAAAAATAACATTACCTGTCAAAAGGTCATGATATTCCGGCAATGTCTGTCGCTGATACGCAATGAAGTCTTTGATGCGCTGATCAATGCCTAAAGGCAGGTCCCGGGAAACACCGCCAAGCCTTAAATAATTATAGGTTAAACGTTGGCCGCATATTTGATCAAAAATCTGGATAATCTTTTCACGATCCCGCAGGGCATAAAAAAGCGGCGTCGCGTACGCGCCCAGATCCTGGGCAAAAGTGCTGATTGCCAATAAATGACTGGCCACACGGTTAAGCTCAGCAACGATCACCCGTAAATACTGCGCCCGCGGCGAGGCAGTTATGCTTAACAATTTCTCTGCCGCCAGGCAAAAGCCAAGGTTATTGTTCATGGAAGCGATATAATCCAACCGATCCGTAAACGGCATAAACTGCACCAAAGAACGGTTTTCAGCGATCTTTTCGATCGACCGGTGCAGATAACCGATATTGGGCTGACAATCGACGATCACTTCCCCGTCCAGCTTGAGCTGAAGAAAAAGCACCCCGTGCGTCGACGGATGTTGCGGCCCCATATTGATGATGAGTTCTTGAAAATCCATAGCTTATTTCACCGGCCTGGGGACTACGCCATCCATTTGAAAATCCTTACGCAACGGGTGCCCCGTCCAATTTTCAGGATTAAGGATACGGCGCATATCAGGGTGTCCTTCAAAACGAACACCGAAAAGATCAAATACCTCGCGCTCCATCCAATCGGCAGCACCCCATAATGACGTGAGTGACGGTACATTTAGATTATCGTTAGGAAGGATCACCTTAACCGTCAGCATGACACGGTGTTGAAAAGAGTGAACATGATAAACAACTTCAACCGTTTCCTTGCGATCGACCGCTGTCACGCCATGCAGGCTGACACATGCGGCCGGGCCATTCTTTAAAAATTCAAACACAGGCAGAACAGCTTCTTTTGTTAGCGTAACCCTATCTGCCGATTGGTCGATGATAACACCGGGAAACTTTTCAACAAGGCTTTGAATGATGGCAGTAATATCCACTTAAGCCTTCTTTGCTTTTGTGCTATTGATTTTTTCCTGAAGCTTGATGATCCCGTGTAAAAGATTTTCTGGGCGCGGCGGACATCCGGCCACAAACACATCCACAGGGATCCCCACCGCCTCGGCACCTTTGACGACAGAATAACTATCATGATAAAAAATCCCGCCGCTGATGGCGCAATTGCCCATGGCGATCACATATTTGGGTTCAGGCATTTGATCGTAAAGCCGCTTGATGCTGTCTTTCATCTTTATACAAATTGTACCAGAAATGATCATCACATCGCATTGCCGCGGGCTGGCACGGAAAACACCAGAGCCAAAACGATCGATATCATAATGAGAACCACCGGTCACCATCATTTCAATCGCACAACATGCCAAACCAAAAGTAAGAGGCCATAGCGACGAACTCTTGGCCCAGTTGAAAAGATCTTCTGTCTTGGCAAGGAAAAAACTTCCGCCGGGGACTTTATCGATAACCTCGGCACCAAGGATCTTTGCGTTCACAGCCATTCCAAGGCTCCCTTCTTCCAGGCATATACCAAACCAATGGCAAGCACGCCGATAAAAAACACCATTTCAACATATGCTGTCACACTCATCTGCCGAAAAACAACAGCCCACGGGACCGTAAAAAGTATTTCCACATCGAAAATAACAAAAATAAGCGTGACAAGATAATACCGGATATTGAATTGAACACGGGAATTTCCTTTAATGACCTCACCGCATTCATAGGGTGCATTTTTGGCCAAAGAAGGCGCACGCGGACGGATAAGCCAGGACGTCACAAACGCCGCCCCAACAAAAAGAATGCCCAAAACAAAGAAGAAAATAATATTAAAATAATCAGGAAGCATATTCGTTAATATACTCCAATAGCGTGCATAAAAAAATAAAATCTTTAATCTTTTCGTGAAATAAAAGGAAAGCCCTGATGATATCACTACCATCAGGGTCTGAAAGAACTTTGGATTTTAATAATACTGATTAATAGCCCCAACGTTCATCCTGATTTCCACCTTTGAAATTAATCTGCCCGCTATTCTCAGGCACAAGATTCTGTGCTGTTTCAACCATGTCGATGAACTCCTGACGCTGGCCGGATCGATCATCGCCTTTGGCTGATTTTGTGGCTTTAAGGACATGATCAAAAGATGCCTTTGATCTTGATGCCGAATCTTTCACCAGCATGCCGAACTCAGCGACAGCGGCGGCCCAGGCAAAATCGCCGGAGGGTTCCATCTGAAGCCAGCCCTTGCCAACAGGTTTGGTGATGAGTTTGCTCACATTTCCATCAGGCTCTTTATAACGCAATTTAACGGTTAACACTTCCTCACCGAATGACGGCTGGGTGCGGGAATATTTGAGTTCGTCGACACTTACCGGCACATCATTCACACCCGGAGGAACAAGCTCATACAGTGCGGTAACCGTGTGCCCGGCACCGATCTCACCGGCGTCTTTGGCATCATTGTTGAAATCCTGCTTGGCCATCACGCGCTTCTCGTAGCCCAGCAAGCGGTACGCCTTGACCTGAGACGGATTGAATTCAACCTGGATCTTCACATCCTTGGCGATTGTAAATAAAGTCGACCCAAGTTCATGCACAAGGACTTTCTGCGCTTCCCGGATAGAATCAAGGTAGAAATAATTCCCGTTGCCTTTATCCGCCAACGATTGCAACCGGTCATCCTTATAATTCCCGTTGCCCACACCCAGGATCGTCAGGAAAACACCTTCCTGGCGCTTCTCTTCGATCATGTTCGTCAACAAACCAATATCCGATATGCCGACATTAAAATCCCCGTCGGTAGCGAGGATCACGCGATTGTTCCCGCCGCGGATAAAGCTTTCCCGGGCGGTACGATATGCCAGTTGAATTCCTTCATTACCTGCCGTAGAGCCACCGGCCTGCAGATTATCAATGGCACTGAGGATCGCTTCCTTGTCATATCCTGATGTGGTGTCCAAGACCTTGCCGGCATAGCCTGCGTACACCACGATCGACACCCGATCTTCAGGGCGCAATTGACGCACCATCATCTTGAAGCCTTCTTTAAGAAGAGGCAGTTTGTTATTGTCTTGCATAGATCCAGAAACGTCGATCAGAAATACCAGATTACTCGCCGGCAATTTCTCTTCATCCGGCACACGCCCTTTAAGGCCGATCCGTAATAAAAGATGCTTCTTGGCCCAGGGGCAGACCGCCAGATCTGTGGTGATCGAGAACGGTTCCCCGTTTTTGGGATTAGGATAATTATAAGAGAAGTAATTGATCATCTCTTCCAGGCGCACGGCATCCTGCGGCGGCACCTGGTTCTGTGTCAGATAACGGCGCAAATTACTATAGGAAGCCGTATCAACGTCCGTCGAGAATGTGGACAATGGGTTCTGATCTGTTGTCAGGAATTCATTCTCGTTGAAGAAGGGGTATTCTTCGGTGTTGGAAGGAATATTGTATTGATACTGATCGGGAATAGGGGATTTGTTTAAAAACCCTTTATAATTAGCCGCAGAAGCCATTGCATACTGATCATTTATTTCATGCTTGGCTTTTTGAGTAACAGCAGGAGATTCCCCTCCCCACGAGTCATTATTAACATCCGTACCAATTACTCTTGTATCACGCATCAAACCGCTTGAATAGACGGTTGCATCAACATACCCTGACGCACGCCTTGTAGAACTCTTATCTGTAAGAACACTTGTATTCGTATAATACGCGTCATACTGTAAGGTAGATCCAGTGTTGTCAGGTCTCTTCACATTTCTATCCCGTAATCGTCCATCAGATTTAGGCTTTGCAGAATACTGATCACCAATGTCGTTAGTAGCTTGTTTCAAACGACCTTGTATGCCTCGTTTTGCATAAGTCTGTAATGCCAGTGCTGTGATGATGAGAATCACGCACACCGTTGCCGCTGTTTTCCATGTTTTGGGTTTCATATACGTTGTCTCCTTGTGCAAGCGTTGGATGATCTGGATCTCAGCATCGGGAGAGAGCTGTTCGTCCTTCACCACAGACAGCGATATGGAAAGTTTTCGGATGTCATCATAATAAGCCCGGCATGCAGGATTACCGGCCAGGAGTTGCTTGGCACGAACGGCATCCTCGGGAGAGAGCGCACCGTCCACGTAAGCAGATATGAGGAGCTTGTCGTGCTCGTTCATAGGGTTTCCTCCTTCATCCAGGCGGCCAGGCTTATACGCAAACGCTCCCGGCCGCGGAATATCAGCACTTTAACATTGTCAAGGGAACAGCCCAGGATCACCGCGATCTCCGCATAATCCTTGCTGAAATACTCACGCAGGATCAACGCTTCTTTTTGGGGATGCGGTAAATCTAATACCGCCCGCTTCACCATTTTGGCTTTTTCCTTACTCCTTAACGCCTCGCCCTGATTCTCCGCAGGATCAACTACTTCTTGTTCCTCAAAGCCATCCTCGCCATCCCGCTTGAACCAGAAAGACCCCAGCATATTCCGGGACCTGATTCGCGACAAGCAGGCATTGCGCGCCACAGCAAAAAGCCATGTCGTAAACTTTACCTGCGGTATGGGCTGGTAACGCCTGTTAAAGAGCTGGAGAAAGATATCGCTGGTCACATCTTCCGCATCTGCCCTGTTGCCGATAAGGCGCAAGGCAAAATTGAAAATGCTCCCTTTGTGCCGCGCAAACAACAGCCCCACAGCGTCCGGTTCACCGGAGGCATACGCGCGGATCAGTTCTTCATCCGTTCTTTCCATATCGCCCTCTCCTACCCTTTAAACGTTTCAGCAGGCTGAAAGTTACAAAATATACAAAATATAAAATGAGAAAATAATCTTTATCCCCATTTTTCAATAGGCAGAGGGAATGCGGGCTGTTTTGTCCAACTCACTAAAGGCCGGGAAACTCTGTTTTTTAAAATAGAATTTCATAATCGCATTGTTATGAACCTGCGTCAAAAGAATTACAATAAAAAAAGGGTCCCATTAACAATGATGGAACCCTTTGGTTAATATAAGGCCGATAAAAGCGGGAATAATCCCTCGCGCTTCGGCAACGCAGCCACCATTTTACAACACTACCACCCGAAAATGGGGGGGCCCGAACCGCCAGGGCGATATAACGGGCCTGGGAAAATGTTGTATTTTAGGTCTGTCGCTTTGTGTCCTCAGGTTTCCCTGAGTTTACCCTTATCGGCTAAATAAAATATAACATATATGACTTTTATAAAACAAGAGCATTACTAAAGAAATATTACAAAATTAACATATTAAATTACGATCTTTGCGTTCTGAATGAAGGACATCAGCTTGCGATGATCTTTTTTGCCGGGTTCAGCTTCAACGCCAGAAGATACATCCACAGCATAAGGTTTAAGGATATTAACCGCTTCAAGGATATTTTCCTGGTTTAAGCCGCCGGAAAGGATATATGGCCTTTTGATATCTGCCTGTTGAAGAAGTTCCCATTTGAATGTCTTGCCGGTACCGCCGAATGCATCTTCTTGATAGGCATCAAACAAAATACCATTAACATCATATTGACTGATAATATTAAAATCAAATCCCGCGTTGACCCGAAAGGCTTTGATAACAGCACAATTACTGCGTTTAAGACGGCGCACATACTGAGGATCTTCATCCCCATGCAGCTGAATGGCATTAAGGCCTGTAAAAGAAATAATATCATTAACTGCCCCCTGACGTTCATTGACAAAAACACCCACGGTTGTCACAAAGGGAGGCAGGATCGAAATGATATTGCGGGCACGTGAGGGGGATACATACCGGGGGCTTTTTTTAGTAAAAACAAAACCCAGCGCGTCCGCGCCAAATTTGATCGCTTTAAATGCATCATCTTTTTCTGTAATACCGCAAATTTTGACTTTAACCATGTTATCTTATCCCTTCACTAACCCTCCATTGGCAGGAGGGGAATTTAACCTAACATAATTTCCTTAATTTTCGCTGATATATCGCGTTCACGCAGGAATGTTTCTCCAATCAGCACCGCGTGCACCCCTGCGTCTTGAAGCCGGACAATTTCAGCATGTGCGCTGATACCGCTTTCTGATACAATCACTTTCCCTGATGGGATAAGTGGAATCATTCTTTCACTGACGGCAATATCAACTTTGAAAGTGCGCAGGTCACGATTGTTAATGCCGATAATCTGCGCCCCGCAATCAAGGGCACGACGCAATTCATCTTCCTGATGAACTTCAACAAGGCAGTCAACATCAAGCTTCGCCCCGATAGCAAGAAAATGTTTTAACGCGGCATCAGTAAGCGCCGCTACGATCAATAACGCCGCGCTCGCGCCGCAATACCTGGCTTCGTAGAGCTGGCCTTCGTCAATGATAAAATCCTTCATCAAAGTCGGTGTATTGAATTTTTCACTGACCTGTTTAAGGTGTGCCGGTTTACCGAGAAAATAATCTTCCTAAGTTAAAATAGAACTAGCCGGGGCACCGGCAGCTTCATACACA
>JBAXBM010000064.1:0-10242 GCA_037141995.1 Candidatus Omnitrophota bacterium | reverse complement strand
CGTTGTTTTTCCAACTGGCCTTCCACAATTTTACCGTCAAGGAAAGGCCCGGGTTCAACCCGCATTACCTCTTTCTATTGAAAAATGCGGGTTAAAATATTTCGCCGATTTTCAATATTGAAACAAAAAAGACGCCTCCAATTCATTGATGATGAATTGAAGACGTCTTTGTCTTCCACCCTTTTGGGCCAGTCCTTTGCAGGACTATATCTAAAGCTTCTGTACTTTATATTTACGGACAACTTTGCCCGATAAATGTCACGGCCTGTTCGGCCGTGTTAGACCTTACAACTCAGTGAGGTCTTGTGTATGTTTTAACTATACTCTCTGAATCAGAAAAATGCAAGAGCGTATTAAGTATTTTTTATCGACGAGAAACAATTCTTTTTAAAAGATATTTTTAAAATTAATCCGAAAAATTCAGGAACAGATGCCATTCCACCAGACAAACTTCACGTGCTACAGCCAACATTTCATTATGTTCGCTTTTTGGAATAGATCAAAAATAACTTTTACTTTTGCAATTGATCAAATATTTTTTGAGCCACCATCGTATGCCCAAAGTTAGTTAAGTGTACATTATCCAAAAGAATAACATTCACCGGGTAATCATTAAAAACAGGCGCCAATAATATCAAAGGTATGTTATCTTTATTTGCTAAATTTTGCATCAAATTGTAATAACCAAATAATGATCTTTGCATCGATTTTGTCACAAACTCTGGAATGAAAATTAATTTAAAATTATATTTCTTACTAAAAACTATAAATTGCGACAAAACATATTCCTGATCTTTCGCCGGCGACAATTGTATGCGATTCATAAATCGCATTTCAGATATCTTAATTAGAAAATAACCAAACAACCTGCTTTCAGCTAAAAAGCTGTAAAATGGGTTTATTGCATTTAAACCATAATGAATCAATCTTTTTTTCATTTCAGAATTTATTTCTGAATTATCAAAAATATTTCTTAATTTCTCATAATAATCCCGCGCCGTAAAAAAAGAATAATAAAAAGTATCATTATGCCCCAAATACAAAATCACCATATCAGGAGATAATTTAAATAAAACTTCCTTAAAAAAAATCAAAAGCTGATAAGAAACATACCCACCCACGGCCGCATTAATAATCTCAAATTTCCCATTGCCATATTTTTTATTTAATAATTGCTGTAACTGACTGGCATAATTATCCATCTTGGATACCTTATAACCTTCGGTACTGGATGTTCCCAAAAGAATAATACGGATAACCCCCGGCTGTTTTTTTACAATAATTTCTTCATGAAAAGGGACTCCCGTATGCCATAAAATAAACGATTCTTGATTAAAAAAGTGATTATCTAAATTAGTGTGTTGGTTCAGTTTCCAAAAACCACGGTTAGGTAAATACCATTGATTATCCTGCTGCCTAAGGAAAAACTCAACAAACGCAATAAATAGAATAAATAATAAAAAGATTATTCTTCCTAAATACGATATTTTATTATTAATCATTATAAATAAACCTCGAACAAATTAAACCACTTAGCACCTTAGGTCTAAGTATCTTGAGCACGCTATTCTGTGTCAGTATGACCTAAAAGCATGGCATCAGCACTTCACTATTGTTTCAGCAAGAACAAATAAAGAGGTAACACAAACCCTAATAATAAAAATATATTTTCTGTTATACATTCTCCGTTATATTTTCTTTTTCATTATCCGTGTAATGGGGTAAGTGATTTAACCCGAAACACAGTATTTTAATCCCTGAATATATTCCCAACGGAGTCATATTTTTTGCGAATTCTAAAATAATAAACTTAGATAAATTATAAATAATAAATTAAAATCAATCTATTGAAAATTAACAAAAAAATACATAATAAATAGAAAAAAAGAGAGGGTGCCCTTCCGCTTTATCCCATAAGGCCACGCACCCCAAAGCCTTCCCTGGCCCCCGCCAGAAAAGAGCGTATCCTGATGATTGAGCACCCTCTCTATAGTTAAAATAGAATCAAGCGTGTGTATGATAATATTCCACTACCTTCTGAGATAAATCTTCATAAACAGCGGAAGAACGGCAAACAACCTGATCATACCAACGGTTATCCTTTCCCTGCTCCTGAGGCATGGATATAAAAAGGCCTTTCTTGCCATCAAGCAACCTGATGCCGCGAATAACAAGGGTGTCATTCACACAAACATCAGCAAAAGCTTTCAGGTTCCCTGCATCCGGCAAACGGTACATCTTTTCCACATTGAACATCATATTCGACGCCATGAATCCTCCTGTGTTGATCTTATCTTGTGCCGGGGCCGCACATCATAAAACAAATATAACACATGATTTGATTATTTGTCAATATATGTATTGTTTTTATTTCAACATACAAATAAACCCTGCCGCTTAGCACGGCGGATAACACAACGGATAACACAATTATTATTTATTAATTAATAATTATATTGTTGTATCGTCAAGACGTGGTAATATATCTTTTATCCATTTAAAATAGGAGACATTTGCATGTTAAAAGAAATCGGCGCCCATATCCGGCAAATCCGCAAAATCAGGAAAATTTCCCTGACTGAACTATCATCAGCAAGCCACGTCCAAATCGCCACTCTTTCACGCATCGAAAATGGAAAAATGATAGGGACACTGGAATCCCACCTGAATATCGCTAAAGCACTCGGCGTCAATCTGATCGAACTTTATGAAGGCATTGAAAACCCGATCTTGAGCGAAATTAAACAGGAAAATCCCGCGGAGACCCTTGCCCCTGCCAATGACAAGATTTCCTGCGAGATCCTTTCACGCCAGGCAACATCCAATAAGATGCTACCCTTGCTGATCAAAATGAACCCTCATTCTGTCACACCCCCTGAACAAGGTAAACCCGGCGCGGAACGTTTTATCTATGTCCTGGAAGGTTCTGTAACTATTAAAATAAAAGATCAATCCGTTAAACTCGATAAAAACGCGTCCTTATATTTCAACGCGTCCGGCACACATACCTTTGAGAACCCCGGTGCAACTCCCGCAAAATTACTATCTGTCATGACCCCGGTGTCCCTATGAACATTATCCTTATCTATTCCCCCGAAGAAGCGATGCGTGAAGAGATCAAGGCCGCCCTTGAAAACCATCTGCCACTCATCACAACGGAAGACCGCGACCAATGCCTGGAGGCATTGAAGCAAAAAGCCCCTCTGCACAAAGCATTCCTGGCTGTCGTCGATGCTGAGGGAACGTCCGCCCTTGAACTCTTTGAAGAAGTAAAAACCTTACAACCAACACTTAAAATTGTCGCCGTAGGCCGGCAGGGAACAGAAGCTGTTGCCATTGAAGCCGTCCGCCTGGGGGCTGACGGTTATATTCTTTTACCTCTTAATAGCGACGCTATCATGGCCGCGGCACGCTAAAAGCGAACATCATTATATCCCAGGATTATTGCAGATAAATGTTTATAAAGATGTCTGAAACGAAGAGTCCTGCCAAAGCCCGGCATTATTCTTGCGCGCAGAACGGAACGCCTGCCGGAATTTATCGGCGTAGCGAATATTGGGAGGGATACTCATCGGATAGGCGTATCCGTTGCGGATAATATCTTCATTCACAAAGAGTCCGTCATCAACACGGTAAACGTACGCCAGAAGGCGGCCATATTTATCACGCTTCTCAATATCAAATTCCAATCGCACCTTGCGTCCTTCCAGTAAAGACTTAGTATACCGGCTTGCTTGATGCCCCATGCGCAGGATATCCACGGCCGATGTCCCCGAACGCCTGGCATCGCGGCGAAGTTTCTTGTTGTCACTGGATTCAGGCGTATCAATCCCGACAAAACGGACCTTTTCACCATTAGAGAGCCGGATGGTATCCCCATCATAAACATACGCCACATCCACAGCTGCATATTCGAAGGCATTAACAACCTGCGGTGAAACGGACTTATGCGAAAATGAAGGGATATACCGCAGGACAACGTAAAACAGGGATATGAAAATTAATAATAGCGCACCAGGACGCCAGCAAGGCAGAATGATCCTGCGCGGAGTCATGGTCAATCAACATCTTTCAACTGAGTGAGCCGGGAAGACGGATAATAAAAATCAAGGATCTGCCGGTAATTATAATGCGCCTCCGACATCCGGTACGCACCCCACTGGCAAAGCCCTACCCCATGGCCCCAGCCGAATCCGACAAAATCCACGAACCATCCCTGCATTTCAATGTCAAATTTATTACTGCGCAAGACATTAGGCCCGATAATATCACGGAACAGCTTGCCATCAATCATTTCTTCCTTGCCGTCACGCGTGATAATCCTCAATTTTTTAACCCGTCCGCTTTTGTTGCGCTCTTCCACCTTGATTTCCTGAATAAGCCCCAAATGATACCCCCTGGCATTAAGCGCGTCCTGGATATCTTTCAGGCGAAAATTACGGCGCCACCGATAATGGGGCGAATCAATTGAAAACGGCGACTGGACACCCCCTTTTAAAGGCAGGATATCAATATCCCACAATTCTGCCGCGTCCTCGGTAATACCGCCGCTGTTGGCATGAAAAACCGTCGGGAATATTTTACCATTATACGTCAATACTTCACCGCGGGTACGCGCTACCGCCACATTGGTCCGGTAACGTTCTGCGCCTCGCCCGCCGTAAACCTGGGAATAAATATCATTGGTCACATCATAATCATGCGCCGCGAATTTCTCCATGGAATAAACAGCAAAAGTCCGTGTTGCCACGGCCTGCGCCTTGAGCGCATCCATGGGCCACTGGTCAGATATCTCGCGGCATAACACACCCCGGGTATACTGTTCGAGCTCAATCGTATTAACCACGGTCATATTTTGACCGCGATTATTGATCAAAAAAATACTTCCCCGATAATCCCTTTTGTTAATACTGATAATAACCCCGCGGTTAGGCACAATAATAATCCGGGACAGATCATAAACACGCGCTCCAAGGTATATCTTCCCCTTCTTGAGAGAAACAACATTAGGCAACATCCTCATGCCCGAACTCAAGGCAACCCCCGTGGCATAATCCAAGACATCATAACGACCGTCAACGGCCATAGTGAACTGCTCCTGATCACGCAGGAGTGCCACACGGATAAACTTTGAATTAGCCGTAACCACTCCGTCCAGAAGAAAGGAAAAAAACAGGAAAAAACATACTAAGCGCATAAATTTAAAGCAATAAATCATACATGCCCCTTTGCCAATGAGGTCAATTCGCGCCCGCGGGATGTCCGCCGGAGAAATCCGATCTTTAACAAATACGGCTCCACAACATCAACGATCGTGTCCGTTTCCTCATTGAGCGTGGCCGCCAGGGCTTCAATACCGACCGGACCGCCGTTATACTGGTCACGGATAACCGCCAGTATTTTACGGTCAAAACGATCAAGCCCATGGATATCAATATGGAGGCGTTCCATCGCCTCCAACACCACCGGCAAACGAAGAACAAGCCCGCCGGTCTTCACCTGCGCGTAATCACGCATCCGTTTAAGCAGGCGATTAGCAATGCGCGGCGTACCCCGAGAACGGCGCGCCACTTCAAGCGCAGCCACCGCATCAATATCAACGTTCAATTTCCGCGCCGAACGGCTGATAATTTCAGCCAGGTCTGCCGGATCATAAAAATCAAGATGATGAAATATCCCGAAACGGTCTCTCAAGGGCGAAGCCAGAAGGCCGCTGCGCGTCGTGGCGCCGATCAACGTAAAAGGCTTAAGGCTGAAATTGATCGTCCTGGCGTAAGGCCCCTTGTCCACGATAAAATCGATCTTGAAATTTTCCATCGCGGGATAAAGGAACTCTTCCACCGTCTTTGACAAACGGTGAATCTCGTCGATAAAAAGAATATCACCCTGCTCAAGGTTGGTGAGTATCCCGATAAAATCTCCCGCGCGCTCAATAGCCGGGCCCGATGTTACCGTGATCTTCCCCCCCATCTCATGCGCGATAATATGCGCCAGGGAAGTTTTGCCAAGGCCAGGAGGGCCCGAAAAAAGCATGTGCTCCAGCGGTTCACCGCGCTGCCGGGCCGCATCAACAGCCACACGGATATTGGCCACAAGCTCTTTCTGCCCGACAAAATCCTCAAGCTTATCCGGGCGAAGAGAAAGGCTTGTGACCCTGTCCTCTTCGGTTTCCTGGGTATTAAGGGCAACGCGTTTAAGCTCTTCCATCAGGCATCCGGTGGTTGCTGAACAACAATGTTATCTGTTTGACGCAACAGTTCAATATCCGCAAACATGCGTTTTTGAGCGATCACAACTTCCTTCATCTTGCACAACTCTAAAACCGCCATAAACGTCACAATAAGCTCCAGCCTGTCGCGCGCCCCTGCAAAAAGATCACGGAGGAGTATGCGCGGCCGGTCAATAAGGATCTGGAGAATATTATGAACTTTCTCTTCAACCGTATATTCCTCACGCTGGACTTCATAAGCGGACTTGACGGGTTTATTGGCCATGGCCTGTGTCAGCGCCGTGATGAGGTCAAAAAGATTGGCCTCAAAATACACCTCCCTATTATCTTCCCTGATACCCGCCAATACCTCCTCGTCAGTCCGGCGCGCGAAGAAATCCTGACGCTGCTCCGCTTTCAAGCGCAGCTGCTCAGCTGCCTCCTTGATTAGCTGATATTCTTCAAGGCGACGAACAAGCTCGGTCCTTGGATCTTCCGGCTCTTTGACTTCCGCAGGGTCGGGGGGCAGCAGCATTTTTGACTTGATTTGCAATAAAGTTGCCGCCATCACCAGGAAATCACCTATCCCGTCAAGGTCAAGCATCTTCATCATATCGATATATTGAATATATTGATCGGTAACCTGGGCGATAGGGATATCGTAGATATCAACCTCATCCTTGCGGATAAGGTACAACAAAAGATCCAGCGGACCTTCAAATCTTTCAAGATGGAGCTTGCATGTCATGCCTGAAAAACCGCTTGACGAACTTCTTTCATGGTTGAGCTGGCAATTGCTCCGGCGCGCGCCGCGCCATCAGCAAGGATTTTTGAAATATACCCGTGATCCGAAAGTATTTTTTCACGTTCCGCCCGAATTGGGCGCAAATACTCAATGAGCCCTTCCGCCAGGACTTTCTTGCAATCAGTGCATCCCTTCAAAGCCCCTTCACACCAGGAAGCGACATCCGTTTCGCTGGCAGGTAAAAATGCCTTAAAATACGGGAACACATTGCATTCGAAAGGATGTCCCGGATCTTTAAGCCGTAAGCGCTTCGGGTCAGTTTTCATGCCGCTGACCTTGCGCCTGATCTCTTCCGGGGTATCGGAAAGATTAATCGTATTGCCGTAACTTTTTGACATCTTGCGCCCGTCAAGCCCCATCAACCTTGGCACCGGCGTCAAGATCGCCGCGCAATCTTCAAAAACATTTTTCTTGTAAATAAAATTGAACCGTCGGGAAATCTCACGCGTCAATTCCAGATGCGGCAATTGATCTTCACCGATAGGAACCGCCCCGGCCTTATAAAGCAAGATATCTGCCGCCTGCAATACAGGGTAGCCCAGGAACGCATACGTCTGCAAATCACGCGTCGTCACTTCACGCAGCTGTTCTTTATACGTAGGATTCCTTTCAAGCCAGCCCAACGGGGTCAAGCATGAAAGGATCATCTGCAGTTCAAGGTGCTGCGGGACATCGGACTGAAGAAAAATAATAGAACGTTTCGGATCAATCCCGCACGCAAGCCAATCCGCCGCCATTTCAACAATATTCGATGCCATGCCGGAACTTTGCTCATACTCACCCATCAAGGCATGCCAGTCAGCGATGGCATAAACGCAGCGATGCGTTTCCTGAAGCTTCACCCAATTATGAAGCGCTCCAACAAGATGTCCCAAATGGAGCTTCCCTGTCGGACGCATGCCGCTGAATACAGTTTTCATCACAGCTTCCTGGCGATCTGCTCAATCTGGAACGCCTCAATGATATCCCCAACCTGATAACCGGTGAATTTATCCACCGAAATACCGCACTCAAACCCCTCGCCGACTTCCTTCACATCATCCTTGAAGCGCTTTAAGGCTGAAACACGGCTTGTATGCACTGTTTCCCCGTTGCGGATGACATCCACATCCATCCTCTGACGGAAACGCCCCTTAAGAATAAAACAACCGGCCACAAGCCCGGACTTTGTCAGATTAAAGACCTGCCGCACTTCAGCCCGCGCAACAAAATGCCGTTTGGTATCAGGTTTCAGCAAACCTTCCAGGGCTGATTTCATGTCATTGACCGCGTCATAAATAATATTGTAACGGCGGACATCAACCGGCGATTTTTCAAGTTCAATATTAGCATCATTATTCATACCGACGTTGAAGGCAATGATAATCGCTTTTGACGCATAGGCAAGGATAATATCAGACGCATTGATGTCTCCGACCGCATTATGAATAAACTTGATCTTGACTTCTTTATTGGTGTCAGGGACCTTCTCCAACGACTCCCGCAGCGCCTCCAGAGATCCCTGCACATCCGCTTTAAGGACGATATTAAGCTCCTGAACTTCGCCCGCCTTCTTTTGGGCCAACATGTCTTCCAGCGTGATCTTATTCGTATTCTTGAGACGATCAACTTTGAATTTATCCATACGCACGCCTGAAATTTCACGCGCGCTCTTTTCATTTTCCGCCACAAAAAACTTTTCTCCGGCCTCAGGCACCGCCGAAAGGCCAAGGATCTCCACAGGCATCGACGGGCCAGCCGCACTGATATGGCGCTGATGATCATCAAACATCGCCTTAATCTTACCGTAATATGGCCCCACCACAAGCATATCGCCTTCACTCAAAGTCCCTCCCTGCACAATAAGCGTGGCGACCGACCCGCGGCCCGGACTAAGATGTGCTTCTACCACAATACCCGACGCTTTTTTATCAGGATTTGCCTTAAGCTCAAGGATCTCCGCTTCAAGAAGAATCATTTCTAACAGATTGTCAATCCCCTGCCCGGTAAGAGCCGAAACCGGAGCCACAATAGTTTTGCCGCCCCATTCTTCCGGCAAAAGATCATGCTCCATGAGCTGCTTTTTGACCCGCTCAGGATCCGCATCTTTACGATCAATCTTATTGAGAGCGACAATAATAGGAACACCGGCAGCTTTCGCGTGATCAATGGCCTCAATCGTCTGCGGCATAATGCCTTCATTCGCCGCGACCACAAGAACAACAAGATCCGTGATATGCGCCCCTCGGGCCCGCATCGCCGTAAAAGCGGCATGGCCCGGCGTATCCAGAAAAGTGATTGTCCCTTTATTTATCGCCACAGAATAAGCACGGATATGCTGTGTGATACCGCCATGCTCAGAATCAACAACCTTTGTTTTGCGAATAAAATCCATTAGGGAAGTCTTACCATGATCAACATGCCCCATGAACGTGACAATCGGCGCACGGTGCCGCAAGGTTTCCGGAGCATCCTTCGCACTGTCATGCCGATCAAGAAGCTCTTCTTCCTGAGACTTCATCTGAACCAGATTATAGCCGAAAGCCTCGCAAATTTTTTGGGCAATATCTTCACCCAAATTCTGATTAATATTAGCAAACATCCCCATTCCCATCATAACTTTGAGAACAGCATTAGCTTTTTCCTGAACGCGGACAGCCAGATCACCGACAGTAATCGGTGTCTTGACCTCAAGATCACGCAAAGGCCCTTCATATTTCGCAGGGCCACTGGAAGCCGGTGACGGGACAGCGGACGATGCATCTGCCGCAGGCTGCTGCTGCGCGGCAGCATGCGCATTCCTGGCGGCCTGAATTGCCGCCTGTTCTTCTTCACGGCGCTTGGATAAAGGCTTGACAGAAATGAATTCAGGTTGTTCTTTAACAACTTTTTTTACAACCGTTGTTATCTTTTTGCCATCCACTTCGGTTGTTGTCACCTGTTCAATCGTGACATTCTTAACCGGCGCTACCTCTGCCGGGACTGCCGCCACAGGCTCGACCGGACCTTCAACAGACCGGGCATCAGGCGCTCTGACAACGGGCTTCGGGATCTCGATGGGTTTTAATTCCGGCTTGGTGACAATCCGCACGGTAACAGGATCGAGCGCAGGATCTTTAACTTTAGATTTATCATCCGTCTTAACCCCATCCTTGGATTTTGACGTGACTTTCTTCTTCGGCGTAAGGACAGCCGGTTCCGCAGAAGGATCCGCCGGTTTACGGGCAGGCACCTTTTTTTTAGCAACCGG
>JBAXBM010000063.1:0-10275 GCA_037141995.1 Candidatus Omnitrophota bacterium | reverse complement strand
TTGCCGCAAAATCCGGGATATCCTTTAATGGTGAAAGGAGACAATCATCCTAGCGCTATGGTTAATGCGTTCTGGGCTGAGCGCGTGTCGGATTATCTTGGCAAAGTGAAAGTGATGACGAATTCCGATGATTTCGTTCGGACATATCCGTGAAAAGAGTTGGAATTTCGGTCGGGATTAAAATTTGTTTACGTCAGTTTGTGGGAGAAGATTTCATCTAAGTGGCATGATATGAAATTTATTTGAGATAAATCGTAATCAATCACTTCCATCTTTGTCAGAATTTGGATTTCAGTATGTTGTCATTTTGTTTAACCCGCATTTTTCAACAGGCAGAGGAAATACTGGCTGATCCCGGGCCATTTTGGACGGTAAAATTGTGGAAGGCCAGTTGGAATAATAACGCAAGTTATTATGAAAAGCGCTTGGCATGGACGATAAGTACGTGAATATTAAAGCCATGACGAACGAAGGACTAGGATTCATCGGCGGCAAACAAGGCATAGCTGCCTACGCGACAGCGTCCTTGTCAAGGGGGAGTGAAAAATGATTAAAAGCACAGCTGTTTTGATGATCGGGATCGTTTTTTTTTTGCTGCTGGTGGGTCCGGCTTCGGCGGACGGGCTTAAGGTATCGAACGCAAAACTGGGTGTGCAGGATACGGCCAGTCATACCATTGCGGTGCAGTTTGATATGACTTGGAACAATGCATGGCGGGATTCGGACGCTTCGATCTCGTCGGCGAAGGGGAATTATGATGCGGCGTGGGTGTTCATCAAGTATTCAACCGATGGTGGAACGACCTGGAATCATGCGACCCTAAAAGCGGCAGGCGGTACGGTAACATCCTTAGGCCATGGCCGGATTAATCCGACAGGATTTTCCAGTGGGACATCGACGCTGGCGGGATCCCCCAAGGGGCTTGATATTGTTGTTCCGACGGAGGCTATATCTGGCAAAAAGGGGGCTTTTGTGCAGATCATAAGCGGACAGGGTGCCACGGTGTCTGGTTCGCTGAATGCTACCGGAGTGCAGTTTGTGTGGGACACGGGGACAGATATCGGGACATCCGCAGTCAACGATACCACGGCAGCGGATGCTATTATTCGGGTGATGGCCATCGAGATGGTCTATATCCCAACGGGGGCGTTTTATGTGGGGAATTACACGGCGAATATGGGCGGATTAACGGGGTTTTTCTACGGTGGAGGCACAACTCAGCCGTACCAGATTACTTCTGAGGGTGCGATCACGATTGCCAATAAAGCTGGGGATTTGTATTATGTTAATGTGGCGGGCAATGTCGGGGATGGAGCCGGTACGTTATCTGATAATAGGCGCGGCGGCGGGTTCCCGAAGGGGTACGCGGCGTTTTATATCATGAAGTACGAAATCACCCAGGGGCAGTACCGGGATTTTCTGAACACATTGACGCGTGATCAGCAGGCGGCGCGGGTGGAAACGAATGTGGCGGCGGGGCAGACGGTGATCACGAATGTGTTTGTGATTGGTAACAGTGCAACGTCATATTACTTTAACGGCATCAGGGTGATCTCGCCGATCCCTGCGGCAGGTCCGATCACGTTTGGGTGTGACCTGAATGCGAATGGAGTCATGAATGAAAGCACAGATGGGGAATGGCTCATGGCGAATTACTTAAGCTGGGCTGATCTTACGGCGTACACGGCGTGGGCGGGTTTGCGGCCGTTCACGGAACTGGAGTATGAGAAAGCGACAAGGGGGATGGCTGCAGTGGTTGACGGAGAAGGCACTAGGGGCAGTACGGCTATTACCCAAGCGACGAGTATTATTACTGGCGGGACTGCTTCGGGTGTGCTGGGACCGATGCGGGGAGGGGCGGCAACGTGTAGTTTGAGCCGAGAGGTGGCGGAAGCCAGTTATTACGGAGTGATGGACTTGACTGCGAATATGTGGGAACGTCCGGTGTCGGTGGGGAATGCGGCGGGCCGTGAATTTATGGGCAGTCATGGGACAGGGATATTGTCGGCGGCGGGTGGGGCAACGAATAGTGACTGGCCTGTGCCTTCAACGGCCAGGGGTGCGGGGTTTCGCGGCAATACGTGGTACCTTTCTTCGAACGCGCGCGTCTCCGACCGGCTTTTTGCCACTCTCACCTATGCGTTACGTTACAGCTATTTTCTTGGCGGTCGTTGTTCGAGGACTGCTCCTTGATTTTTTACTTTTTGATTAAGTGAAAGTTTTAAGTGGGAATTTCAGTCGGAATTAAAATTTTATTACGTCAGTTTGTGGGAGAAGATTCTATCAAAGAGGAACGGGAATGGATTTATCTGTAGCCTGTAATTGGGATAAAGCATTGATCGATGGCCTTTGGAAACATAAAGAGGTGGCGTCGGTCTTTGGCAAGTTGGGGGCCGATAAGATAGGCGGCGGGCGGGCGGCATCAGGAATCCGCGACATGAGCCGGCTCCAGGCCGAGAAGTATATCCAATATTGCCAGGAGAAGGGGATCAAGTTCCATTATCTTTATAATGCGGCATGTTTAGGCGGCATGGAATTTTCAACAGAGGGAAGAAATCATCTGTTGCGGGAATTGGATTGGGCGGCGGGAAGGGCGAATGTTGACGCCGTTATTGTTTCTACCAATTATTTGTTGAAATTGACAAGGAAAAGATATCCTAAATTAAAAGTGATTCTTAGTGTATTCCTGAGAGTTTGGAAACCTGAGAAATTAAAGTATTTTGAAGATCTTGGAGTGCATGAGATTACGTTGGGCATGTACATTAACAGGGACTTTAAACTGCTTGAGAAACTTAGAAAGACTGTTGGTTGTCATTTGCGTCTTTTTGTGAATCAGACGTGTTTATTTAACTGCCCGAACACATCGTACCATGCACGATTCCTGGGGCATGCTTCGCAGACGCACAACAGATCTTGCCATGCTTGTGTGGATTATAACTGTTGGACATGTATCAAGCGAAAATTGGATGAGCCGGAAGAAATTCTAAAATCGAGATGGATCCGGCCGGAAGACATAAAGATATATGAAGATATGGGGTATGACCGGTTTAAGCTTACGGACAGGACAAGGTCCAGTGCCTGGTTGATCAGGGCGGCTGAAGCATATATTAACCGGAGTTATGGCGGAGATTTGGTGGATATCTTAGCGTTAAAGATTGCCAGTGATGAACAAAATTCAGTTCCGGATGTTACCAGGACATTCAAGAGGGATCTTTTGAAGAATTGTCAGGCTGACCGGGTTTGGCTGAAAGGTGTGTTCGGATGGGGAAAATATGGACGGCCGCATATAGATAACAGGAAGCTGGATGGGTATATTGATTTTTTTCGCCGGGCAGGGGTAGATTGTTTCTTGCGGGATTGTTCTCAGTGTGGCTGGTGCAAGAAATGGGCGGACAAGGTTATATCGTTCAAGAATGAAGAAGCGCATCAAAGATTGAGGATGATCATCGGGCAGTCAGTCAATGAATTCTTGCTTGGGAATTTATTTGCCCCGGATGAACGTAAAAAATCAAGGACGATCGGCATATGAAGTTGACTGTCACTATCAATTGGGCGCTTGATTTTATTGACAGGATATCTGCATTTGACGAAGTGGAGTGGGTTCGGGGGCGTTTGTATCGGGATGAAGTTGGGGGGCAATTATTGCCTTCTAATTTCCATCAATTTCCTAATCGTAAAACAATAGAAAAATCTATCAGGAATATACATGCTGTCGGCAAGAAGTTCACATATGCCCTGAATGGCCATTGTCTGGGCAACAAAGAGTATACAAACGCTGGGCAGAAGAGAATACTGGAATTGATCAAATGGATTGATGGTTCTGGTGCAGATGCGGTGGTGGTGAATATCCCGCATCTTGTCCAGGTGATCAAAGGCCAATTCCCGCGGTTGAAGGTTGAATTTGGGACGTCGCGTGTTATCGGTGAATTACAAAGAATCAAGTATTACGATCACCTGGGTGTTGATTCGATCGCGTTCAGGCCAGACGCGAATCGTGATTTTGCCTTGTTGGCACTTTCCCGCAAGGTGGTTCAATGCGGACTGAAACTGACTGTGAATTCTCTCTGCCTTCACTGTTGTAATTTTGCCAGTGATCATGAGAATTTATTGTCGCACCTGACGAACTTTACGGCACAAGGCGCGGCATCTCGTTATTATCATTACCTGTGTAATTATGAACGATTAAAGAGCCTGGATGAAGTCATTAAAGCGCCGTTTATCAGGCCGGAAGATATTGCCATTTACGAATCGCGTGGTTACAATGATTTCATCATTGAGCCCAATTCATCTGCGACGGACGATGTGGTCAAGATTATTAAGGCGTATCTTTCCAGGAGTTATGATGGTAACTTGCTGGAGCTAATGGCCGTAATGGGGGAAAGGCCATTTCAAGATGATAAGGGGGGGGGCAGCGAAGGTTCTCCGTATGTCGATAATAAGAAGTTGAACGGATTTTTGAAATATCATGTGCAGGGGCAGGGAGATCATTGTTCTTCCAGGATCCTGTGTGAAGAAGAATGTGGGCAATGCAAGGTTTGGATGGATAAGGCTTTGGAATATCGGGAGAGTGGCCGCAGCAAGTTACTCAAGGATCTTCAGAAAAGGATTACTAAAATTGAAGATGGGATTTATGTGTAATAATTTTAAATATGGAAAGGGTTAAGAAATGAACCAAAAGATATGTGATGCGGTTGTTCAGATTGCCGACGAGGTGATAAAAAGAGAATCGGGCACGACATTAAAAAAGAAGAAAGCGGTACTTGATAAGAATGTTTCGTTTATGGCTTCCCTCGAGGTTGATTCGCTTTTGGCCTTGGAGATTATTTCCCGCATAGAAAAGAAGTTCGGCATTAAATTGCAGGAAGATGATTTTGTTCATTTTGATACGCTGGAGAATATAACGGATTTGATTGAAAGGAAGATAGCCGTTGCATCGCAGAAGGTTCTTTCAGGGAAGGGCGCGCGGTCATTGAAAGTTGAAAAAGCGGTAAAGAAAACGAAAAGCATTAAAGCTGTTGGCAGCAAGAAACCCGGTAAATTATCAAAGAAAATTAAAGCTCAGAGATGAAAATAAATTCTTAAATTCGCCAGGATGTGAGAAATATGCTTAGCGTGGGTGTGGATATTGTCGAGATTGACAGGATGGCGAGAATCATTGACAATGGTGATGATGCGTTTCTTAATCGGGTGTTTACGGCGTATGAGATTCGCCGATCAAAGAAATTTTCTTTAAAAGCTGAATATTACGCGATGATCTTTGCTTTTAAAGAGAGTTTTGTTAAAGCTCTTGGTTTGGGATTTACACGTTTATCCAGGCCGGGGGATATCGATGTTCATCTTGCCAATCAAGAAAATGGGTTGTGGATAGCCAAGAATACAAAAGCTCGTTTTAAAGGACAGCGTATTGATTTTTTGGATCTTCAATTTCATCGAGTCGGGAAGCATATTGTTTGTAACCTTGTTATCCATGAAGAAGGTTTATGCGTAAAAAGAAATTCAAAGGAAAAAATATATTAATTACGGGGGGAGCCAGGGGGATCGGTGTGGCTCTTGTGAAGAGATTTGCTCTGGAAGGATCCAATGTGTATTTTACATATAAGACGAGTTCCGCGGCGGCCCTTCAGTTGGCAAGAGAGTTTGATCGGTATGGTGTTAAAGCGTATAAACTGGATGTTACCAGTTATAAAAATTCGGTTTTACTTGTTAAGCGCATTATTCAGGAACATCAACACATCGATATATTGGTCAATAATGCGGGGATCACCATGGATAAGCCTATGCAGGAGATGAAAGCTGCAGAATTTAGAGATGTTATTGAGACAAACTTGACGGGCACGTTTAATCTTTGCAGGGCGGTGATCCCTTATATGATGACTCAGCGCAAGGGAAGTATTGTGAATGTTTCTTCTGTATCAGCGATAAAGGCTGTTATGTGGCAGGTTAATTATGCGGTTTCCAAGGCCGGGATTCTCGGCCTCACCAGGACTTTAGCCAAGGAAATGGCCAGGTATAATATTAATGTGAATGCGGTATGCCCGGGTTTTATTGAAACAGACATGCTCTTGACGATGCATCCGCATGTGCGCTCGAACTTATCGAAAATAATCCCTTTAGGGAGAATAGGGCGGACTGAGGAAGTGGCGGGCCTGGTTGCTTATTTGGCAAGTAATGAGGCGACGTATATTACAGGGCAATCTTTTATCATTGATGGAGGCTTGTCTATATGAAATCAGGTAAAGAGTATACATTCAAAGAAATAAAAGCCTTGATACCGTATGATTATCCATTCCTTTTTATTGACAGGATTGTATGGGTTGAAGCAGGTAAAAAAATTATTTGTCAGAAGAATGTTTCTGGCAACGAGCACTATTTCGCCGGGCATTTCAAGGATGATCCTGTGATGCCCGGAGTGATCCTGATTGAGGCTATGGCTCAGGCAACATATTTGTTGAATCGCTTGTCTCCTGCACTGATGAAACCCGCTGATGGGATAGCGCCGCTGAGATCTTATTTCGCAGGGATCAAAAATCTCAAATTCCTTAAGCCGGTTTATCCGGGGGATCAGCTCAGCATTGAAATTACCATGATGACCAGGTTTAAAACGTCGCAATTAGTTGTAGCGAAAGCTTTTGTTAGGCAGGCGCTGGTTTGTCAGGGTGAACTGATGTTTGTAAAAGGGGCATAGGCATGCGTAGGGTGGTTATTACAGGAATGGGTGTTGTTTCGCCGGTTGGAACGGGCAAGGAGAAATTCTGGAACGCCTTGATTAATGGTAAAGATGGTGTCCAGAAGTGCAAAAAGCTGGATACGACGCCATACCGCACTCATATGGCCGGCGAGGTTGATGATTTTGAAGTAGAAAAATATATAGATATAAAAAGATTAAAATATCCTACACTTACGACCCAGTACGCCCTTGCGGCGGTCAAGATGGCGCTTGATGATGCGGGGCTTGAAATCCGGGAAGATAATAAGATCGGGATTATTCTGGGGGCCAGTATGGCCGACACAAAGGCCACCGGAGACGGGGTGATGCACTGGTTTAAGACCAGCAACAGATATTCCACTACGCCTTCTAAAATTTATGAAAACCTTCATGCCAATATGCATGCCTTAAGAGTGGCAGAATATTTTGGGTTTAAACTTTGTGCAACGACCCTTCCTGCCGCATGTGCCGTCGGGAATACTGCCATAGCCTATGCATTTGATTTAATAAGATCGGGTTCAGGAGAGGCTGTCTTTGCGGGCGGGCATGATCTGGTGAATGCGTTTGTTTACGGAGGCTTCAACAAGATCAAATCCATGGCGCCGGATTGCTGCAGGCCTTTTGATAAAAATCGTAAAGGGTTGATTGTTGGGGAAGGTGCTGGGGTTATGCTTTTGGAAGATATGGGATTTGCGTTAAAGAGAAAAGCCCGGATATACGGTGAGGTCCTTGGTTATGGCCTGACCGCGGATGGTTATAGCGCGGCTATTCCGCATCCTCATGGGGAAGGGCTTATACAGGCGACAAAGTTGGCGTTAAACATGGCTGGAGTCCATCCTCGGGATGTTGGTTATATCAATGCGCATGGAACCGCGACAATTCAAAATGACAGGATAGAAGCCCGGGCTATTCATGCTGTTTATGGCAAGAAAGTGTGGGTGAGCTCGATTAAATCAATGATGGGGCATTGCATGGGGGCTGCCAGTGCCCTTGAGGCATGTGCGTCTGCGCTTGTTGTGGAGCGAGGGATTATACCTGCTAATATTAATTATACGCACCCGGATCCGGAGTGTGATATTAAGATTCTTGCTAATACTGCGATAAAGAAAAATGTCGACATTGTCGTCTCTAACTCACTTGCTTTCGGTGGCAATAACGCTGTTATTGTTTTAGCCAAATTCAGGAAAAAACGGGTATGAATCAGTCCAAGACCAGGGTGGTTCTTACCGGTTTGGGGGTATGCAGTCCTTTAGGGATAGGGATTACTCCGTACTGGAATAATTTTTTGTCAGGCGTGAATGTGTTGAAAAGAATAAAATCTTTTTCAACAGCAGAATTTGAATGCAAGCACGCTTTTCAGATGAATGAACGTGATTTGATGAACAATACTGGACATATCACGTCACACTATGTATCACGTCCTAACAGGTTGCTTCTTGTATCCGTGAAGTCAGCACTGACAGATGCCAGGATCAAGGATTATATCGGTAGGGAGGTTGCTGTTTTTACCGCGTTGCCGTATGGTAATTGGGATTTTGGGGCAGACTTTTATAGAAAATTGATGGTGTCCGGGCCTGACGGAGTTGATCCGATGGCTTTTCCACCGACATTGATCAATTATTCATCAAGCTATATATCGACCAGTTATCAGTTTAAAGGGCCGAATATTACTTTTGCCAGCGGTATTCACGCGGGGATTGAGGCGGTTAATTTTGCGGCGAGGTTGATCAGGCAAGGATATATCACGCAGGCGGTTGTCAGTGGCGTTAATGTCCTGGTTGGAGATGTATGGGCGATGTGGGCTTTAAGAAATAAGTTACAGGTCTCTTTAAAGCGGGGGAGTGTGGGCATTTTTGATGCGCAGCGGGATGGTTTTCTTTTAGGGGAGAATGCGTCCACACTTGTGTTGGAAGATGCCGGGGTAGCTAAGCGCCGGAAGGCCAGGGTGTACGCCGAGGTTTTGGGGGGTGGTTTGAGTTTTGGAAAAAGTCAGCAGGATTATTGCCGCAGCATGGGAACAGCTTTATATAATTCCCGATTATTTTACAAGGATATTGATGTGTGTGTGTTGAATAGCAATGGGTTGAAATCCGTGGATTCAGCAGAAATATCGGCGCTTCAAGCATTATTAAAAGAACGAATATCCCAAATTGAGTTCGTGGCCCCCAAAGAAAATAATGGCGAATGTGAGGGTGCCTCGGGCGTACTTCAGGCTTTAATAGGAGCAAAATGTATTAGCAGTAAAATCGTGCCATCATTTTCTTCGCGGCAGTATAAGCATCCGCGATTAGCGGATGGGCTTGCCGTTCGATATGGTGCAAGAAGAAAAACTGTACAGAATGTTCTGATCAATTCTTTTGATGTGGATGGCGGTAATGCGGCTTTAGTGCTGGGAAAGTTTTAGTGATGTGGGATCAACTTGAATATGATGTGATTATCATCGGTGCGGGGATAGGCGGATTGGTGTGCGGTAATTATCTTGCTCAGTCAGGAAAGAAAGTATTGATCCTGGAGAAAAATAATTTTGCGGGTGGATGTTGTTCATCATTTGTTCGGGATGGTTTTCTTTTTGATACATGTGCACATTATTTTACTCAATTGGGAGAAAATAATTTTTTACAAAATATTTTGTATGATCTTAAAATTTATAATAAAAAAGATTATGTCCGGTTTGATCCGATTGGGATTCTTTATTCCGAAGGTAAGCAGTATGTTTTGAAGCGTGATCTTACAGAAAACAGGCATTATTTCAAAATGCTTTTTCCAGGAGAAAGAGTTGATGATTTTTTTGCGTTGATCGAGGACGAGTTCATGCATCAATATCTTAGGTATAGAGACTGTACTTTCCAAGAAGTGCTGAATGAATACTTTAGTAATGATCAAATAAAGATTATTTTCAGAACTATGGTTATTGCTACAGGAGTGGTCCCCAAGAAATTATCGGCAGTTTATGCTTTGAATTTTATTAAATCAAAATTGCAAGATGGCGCTTTTTATCCTTACGGTGGCATGCAAAAATTTAGTGATCGTTTGGCAGATAAGTTCCGGCAGAATAAGGGTAATATATTGTTCAATGCCCGTGTTAAAAAGATTATGTCGAAGGGTGCCAACGTGTATGCGGCTATAGATGAAAAGGGGAAAGAATATAGGACAAAGATGATTGTCGGGAATATCAGTCCTGTAAGGATGTCAAAGTTGATTAAATCTTCCCGGTTGGCAATTGCGTTAAGATCCAACTTCACTGGATCGATATTGACATATAGTGCTTTTACGGTAAATCTTGTTTTAAAGAAAAAGATGCATGCATTTTCATCCCAGACAACGAGATTCTTTTCCTTCGGGAAGATTTGCGAGATACATGACGGATGGTTCCCGAAAAATATTGCGACTAACAAGTTTCCGGGATTTGCCTGCACGAGGAGCATCCCGCATAAAGGAACCCCGGCAGGAAAGAATCATTCTGTCAGTCTTAGGGCTATAGCGCCATATAGGAAAAAGAATTTCTGGATTCGGCATAAAGATCGATTGGCTAATGGGATGATCGATGACCTGAATGCTGTTATTCCTGG
>JBAXBM010000062.1:0-10457 GCA_037141995.1 Candidatus Omnitrophota bacterium | reverse complement strand
ATAACATATCCGAATATCTTCATCAAATGGCAAGTTCAAACAAATTGTCCTTAACAGATTTTCACCTTTCAAAAAGGCATGGATCATAGACGCTGAAACACAAGGGGCGTCTTTAGATGACTTTCCACTTTGAATCCCATTCCAGAATACTTGCGAAATCAATCCCCCCGGAGAGAAACATTGGAAAGACAGCATCGAAAGAACAGTTTCTTCAATTGCAATATCCCGGTCTTTATCGATCCCGCTATGATCAAACAATGTCGACGCAGCACCTGTTGCTAAAGAAAAATTAAGTTTAGCTACAGGCGTCCAGTCACCACCATGCACACTTACCCCTTCGCCTTTATCATTCTTCGAAATTTCTGCAACTTGCAACCAAGGTCTTTTCTCGTGAAACAACTCAAAAGAATCCCTCCATTTTGTGAGATAAATACGCGCTTCTGTTGACAATCGCTTCGGCACCTCACACCATTCAGTGTAATCTTTTGGACCATCAAGCGTGGCATGGGCAGTACAAAGAAACAGCCTCATTAGAGCAACACGCTCATGCGGACGCACAGCCAGGTCAAGAAACATCTCCCCCTCTGTCAACACTTCACAAAGGCTCGCAAGCCGCCGCTCTCCGGATATGGTGACTACCGGTATCCACGCATCGAATGCAACATTCATGGTTCCTCCCGTTCATCTGTTTTCTCAATAATCAAGCCCATTTCTTCAGAATAAAAAAGATGCACCCCATTCTTTATGCTCTCAACCACTACCTCTCCTTTTGCATCGAGAAGCCCAACAGCCCATACACCATGAAAATACTTAGCCAATGATGTCGCACCCCTTACAGAGTCAAATAAATATCGCGGAATTCTGACCAAATTCTTGTGAATAGCCTGTGCCAAATCCAGCCTATAGTGATCCCCACCCAACGGGAGTCTTGAATCATCCACAAAAACCGCTTCTAATTCCGTGAGTGAACGACAAAGAACCAGCGTAATCATCTGTAGTTCATTTAGGCGGGTTTGAACGCCATCTTCATCATCAAGCGCCACTAGCCAGATATTACTATTCATCACGGCTTTCTGCCGATATGCGGACATCTTCCCTAACATCTCCCCAGAAAGTTCTAGCCAGGAATCAGGCTCATCTTCGCGATCCTCGTAAGTTGACTCGATAAGAGCGCGTATTTCTGTCGGGATAATTACTTCTTTTCGTTCACTCCAAACCTCCAAAGTTCGCAAGAGAATAAACGGATCATATATAACGGACTTAGATCCAAGACACTGTTTAATTTCCTTTGAAGATTTTATTCGTAGATCCTCAAGGGTTGTTTCCTCTTTTATAATACAAACACGTGGATAGGAACAACCAACAGGTCTCTTTCGATTATGCCGCCAAAGACGTCCTAGTCTCTGTAAAAGCATATCTGTGGGTGCCAGTTCCGTGATCAAAATATCCGCATCAAGATCAACGCTCTGTTCAACAATCTGAGTTGAAACAAGAATACTGCCACATCGCCCCTTGCCATCTTTCCCGAATCGCTCCATCCATTCAGATTCCAGCCTCTCCCTCCGGGAGAACGGAAAACGGGAATGAAGAAGACCCACTGGGAAATCCAACCCTTTAAGCCGGATCGCCATCCTCTGTGCGGCATCTACAGTATTGCAGACCCAAAGCACGGTTCCACCTGAACGCGCCATTCTGATTGCGTCATTTATGGCGAGTTCAACATCAACAAATTCAACCTTAACACCACGCCGTTCCGGTTCTGGTGCGGAAACGGGTTCGACTAATTTCCCATCACTACGACCACTGATAAGAGGGTATGGTTTTTCAGATTCCTCCGAAATACTTTTAAAACCTGAAAGTATCTGTGCACGTCGCTTTTTTGTAAGCGTGGCGGATAAAACAATGACCGTGCATCCCAATTCTTCAAGAGTAGTAATTAGTTTATCAATAAGTGTTCCAGTATAAAGATCATACGAATGAATTTCATCAAGGATCACCACCTTGCCAGCCAAAGCAAATTGTCGAACAAAGAAATGTTTGGCCGCTACGACGCTTAGCAATGCCTGATCAACTGTCCCAACACCAAACGGAGCAATAAGTGCCCGTTTGGCTGAAACGAACCAATCATTACCGCTACGCGCATCTTCAATTGCTATGCCTCGTGGCTCAGTCAGAGACGGGGTAAAAACCATTTCTGTTTGCGCAAGCCATGAATTACCATGAATAAGTTTGCTTCTCGAAAATTCAGGAGAAATTCGTTTTACAAATTCCTCCATACGCAGATGCATCCGATTACTAGTCGCTTGCGTTGGCAGAGCAAAGTAAATTCCTGTTGCTTTACCAGCGGCCATCAACCGATAAGCGACATCAAGTGCGGCCTCAGTCTTCCCCATCCCCATGGGGGCCTCAATAATATAAACGCCGAAATTTTTAATAACTCTACTTGCTTGCGCTTGCATATCATTAGGGTCAAATCCAAAAATATCATGGAATGAAAGAGATGGCTTTACGATTGGCGGCAATAGACCAATGGCATTAATACACTCAGTGGCAAGCAATTTAACATTCCTCTCACCCTGCTGACGTTCTGGTGAAAAGAATCGTTCATCTGATCCGATCCAGTCAGCAACCGAAGTCAGACCTGCAAGCCACCAAAGTGATGCGGAAACATCTGCTACAGGGTCAAAGGTATTGCCCCCATTAAAAAAATCCCATATCCTTTGAGCATTATTCATGCGTTCATCATTCCAATCGATTCCACTATCAGCCTCAGAAATAGGTTTTCCCGGTAAATATCCACGATCATTAGGCGGATTCAAGCGACCATGATGCGCACCCAGTACAGCAGAATAAAACTTCGACATTCTCGAATTAACCCCAATACTTAGCAAAAACATTTGGATTGTCGCATGTGAAACCTTGCCATGATCCGACTCTATTCCAGTATCCCAACCGCAATTACGAGCAAGTTTTTCCAGATTGTTATCTTTAAGCCATACCTCGCTCTTCCGCTGAAAGCCGGGAGATATTTTCCCAAGATCATGCAACGCCGCAAATGCGCCAACATTTGACGCGCTTAACCCAAAACGCTTCAGGAGTTTAGGAGCGGTTTCAGCAATAGCTTGTGCAACACTCCCGACATTCAGCATATGTTCATAAACTGAAATGCCAGGTTTGTTATCGATAGTTTGTTTCGCCCAGAAGTATTTATTCATACTTTTCACGTATCTCTATCATTCTTATCCTGAAGCGCATACCCCATTCCACCACACCCCCGCGACAGCGTCATGTCGTAATATGGAAAAATAATTATTGAAAATATCCCCCCACCCATGCCCGCCCATCGGCGGGAGTTAATGAACCAAGAAAATAACTGGGACACACAAGGTTTTGGCCACAAATCATCACTTCTCTGACAACACAAAAAGGACTATTGATCAACAACGTGGCTTACTTTATAAGCCGCACCCTTGCAGGAGGATAAAAAATCTTAAAAGCTTTTCCAACAATATTCGTTGCCGGTACAAAACCCCAATGCCGGCTGTCTGAACTAACCGGGCTATTATCACCTAATACATAATAGTTCCCTGCAGGAACAATAATTTTCTGGCCGACACCGCCGAATTTCCCAGCATTTAAATAATTCACACCTTCCATTCCAACTGTTTGGAATATTTCTCCGTTTATAAAAATCGTGCCATTTTTTATTTCTACAACATCTCCCCCCAAACCTATCAACCTCTTAACTAATATGTTCTTTAAATTTTTTGGGGATTTAAATACAATTACGTCACCATGTTGCGGATTGCTAACTTTATAAATTCTTTTATCTGCAAAAAACCTATCCCCCAACTCCAGGGTTTTTGCCATCGAGTCTGTTGGTGCCCGGAATGGCTGAACAAAATAAGTCCTGATAAATAATGCCAATGATAATCCAAATAACAAAACACTTATTACTGCCGGCAAAGTCAAACGTTTAATACGCGCAAGCTTATCCTTCGCATCTATATCGTCTGTTTTATTATAACGAACCTTGCAAAAGAACGCATCTATGCTCACCGCCACTTGGAACAAAATAACACCCCACTTCAACCACCACGGCTCGACATAAACATCTGGAGACAGGTATCCTACTAATATCGGCCATTGAATGCCAATATTAACAACCAAAAATACAGCTCCTCTTAGCAACAGTCCCGAGTATACTTGTCCAAGACCTGGTATAATTAAAGAAAGAATCAAGGCAAGCCAGGGAGATTTTGTTTTATTTTTTTCCACGCCCTTTCCTCCTATTTGTTAAACCCGCACGCCTCACAGAACTTTTCCGGAAAACAATGTCAATGAATAAACCCGGGGCAAACATTGTTGTTACTTCAACTGCCCTTCTCCCAGTCAGCCATATCACCATCGATCACATTAAAAAGCGGATGCTGACAGATTCCTTGATCCAGGCGCATGGATTTATGCCGTAGAGGATCCCTCTTTCTCAATTTCTCAGATAAATGCCTGGCTTCAAATGCAAGCTGTCCATGAAGAAGATTTATCAGATCAATCTCTTGGGCACATGCCATGATCTTGCCTTGATCAAAATTATACCCCCTGTTAACGGCCTCTTCATAAACTTTTCTCAGATAAAACCCGATCGCCGCTACAGGATCAGGATGTTTCTTAAAACGATCCAACTGTGGATGATGCCGATACCCTTGTGTCAGGCCCATCAAAACTTTTTGTGCCAGCAATCCTTCTCGCCACAACGCCACAAGCCCGACGGCATCCAAATAGGACGGATGTAACGACCATAATCTCATATTTGCTCCAAAAGGCCGACCTGCCCTATTATGGTGATGCCTAAAAAGTAGTGTGTCCCGGGTTTTATCTATGCGTAAGGATTAATGACGTGAACACCTGTTGGCTCAAAATCTTTAACATTCCCTGTCATAACAGAAAGACCATTACAAAGAGCTGTTGCTGCGATCAAACCATCTGGCGCAGGAATATTCTTGCCCGTACTTTTAGCTTTGGCCGTCATTTCACCCCAGGTCCTGGCGACTTCTGCCGTAATTGGTAAAAGACGATCCTCATACTTTGTCTCGAATTCCATGACCCAGTGCATGAGATCTTTTTTCTTCTTTCCTTCAGCCAGCTGATGAACGCCATTTGTGATCTCACCAAGCGTCACAACACTGACGTAACAATTTTCTTCCCCAATAGCATGCAGCGCATCTCTTAAACTTTCAGTCTTATGGGCCCGATAAATATCAGAAATAACACAAGTATCCAGAAGAACCTTCATAACGAGACCTTTCTCATTAAAGATTTATCCCGCGTGAGATCTACACCATCAAGCCCCGGCCCCTTGAACAAGAAATCCAGAAAGGAATGCTCAACACCGCGCAAACGTTGATATGTCTTTTCAGAAATGACAATAACCTTTTCCCCGCGCCTTGAAACGGTCTGTGGTCCGTTATTAAGCGCAAGACTGACAACTTCGCTGAATTTATTCTTAGCATCAGCAAGGTTCCAAACCATGTTCCCTGATCTTGACCCAGATTTTTCAATCGTTTTCATAATAATCCCCTTTATTTATCTAGCCAATCTAGCCATAATATAACACAACTCTTCTGGCAAGCCAACTATTTCCTTTAGTTAATGAACTAATGTAAATGTTTAGCGCCCTGCGTATTCGCCGCGCCGAGCGCTGAGTGCTTTTTCGCCTGGAACGAGGGGGCAAGCCCCCTAGAGAGGCTGAAAGAGTGACGCGGTAAGGCAGGCGAAAAACATTCCCCCACTCAAGCCGTTTTCTGTTGTTCCGGATTAACTACAACACGCCTTAACTGATCCAGACTGGCGCGGGCGGCGGCTTCTCCTTGTTTTATCAGGGCTTCTGCCTGATGAAGGTCATACCAATTCAACCCTGAAAGATCTGGATGGATCAGGACATCTGCGATCCGTCCACTTTGGACGGCGAGGGTACTTTCGGATGCTTCGAGAGTACGCACCATGATGTCTGAAATATTGGGAAAGAATTTATGGCTTATCCATAACTTGATGCGGATGGAGATATACTCCAGCGGTGCTTGTATGAATTGAACCTGCATGGATTTCTCAAGATCCCGGCTTGTTTTCTCATAACCCTTGATAACATCTTCCGGCGACTGAAGAACATTAACAGCAATGATGCGCCTGACACCGGCGCGGACAAGCACATCCGTCGGTAATGGATTCATAACGCCGCCGTCAATAATCAGCTGATCCCTGGAAACCACGGGCTGGAAAACACCAGGAATAGATATACTCTTACGAATAGCCTCAACAATCGAACCCTCATCAATCACAAGATCACGGCGGTGAATAAGGTCATAAGCTACAATTTTTAGCGGAATATTTGTATCGCGGAACGTTCTTTTGCCGAATTTCCCCCGAAGCCATGACATAACCGCTTTCCCACTGATGATACCCGAAATTGGAAAAACAAGGTCAATCAATTTGATCAGATTGGATTTTTTTCTGAATTGGTAGGCCATTTTTTCGATATCAGCGGACCTATAACCAGCAGCCCAAAGACTTGCAATAAGAGCCCCCATAGAACTTCCGGCAATAATATCAATAGGAATACCTTCTTCTTCAAGGACCTTTAATACGCCAATATGCGCCAGGCCGAAAGCGGCCCCGCCGCCAAGAACAAGCCCAATCGAAACACCTGAAATTTCACGGGCTATACGTGTAATCACCTTGCTGTAATTGCTCTCGCTATCAAGACCCATCACAGATGCAGCACAAAGATCGATCATACCAGAAAAATCCTTCCGATGAATATGCGGAAGGAAACCTGTTATATTATAATCCAGCATTTCATGGACAGCGTTTTCCGAGATATTGCGGTGCGCATATACACCGCTTATAACGACCTTAACGCGGTCCTCAGTAAATCCTTCCTTAAAGGATTCCTCAACCCTGTCCAGAACAGCCCTTCCAACAGCCAAAGCTTCGCGCTTACGGACCATCACCAGATAAACAAGGTCTGACTGAGAAAGCGTCTTCATGACAACGGCATCCATCTCACTGGGCAAATCCAGGATGACATACCGGTATTCATCAATAAACCGGCTGACAAATTCACTGATAAACTCAACAATTGACGGGTCATCTTGATCAAATGTCACATTTAAAAGATCAATTCCAAAATCAGTCTTTACAATATGTTGCGGAATAATTTCAAAATTATCTGCTAAAGTAACAATATCCTGTGGATCACGCGTCCATTTGGGACGAACCTCATCAATGTAGGCCATGGTTGTACGCGCACGCATGGCCCTGGAACGAATACTTACCCAGACAACACGCTTACCCGTTTGCCGCGCAAGACTCATGGCCAAATTAACGGCAAACGTTGATCCACCCGAACCCGTAATCGGTGCATAAACAGAAATAATAACGCTGCGGCTTACCAATTCCGTACGGGTAACCTTGCTGCGGATGCGCTGAGATAATATTTTAGTGAATTTGACGCCAAGCCGGGGGGACTGTTTTAATATTTTACGAAAAACCGCAGACGGGATACGAAAAATAATTGAATCATTGATAGCTTCAAATGTCTGGGAATGTTCTTCTCCGGTTAATGTAGAAATAATTCCAAAGAACATCCCCCGATGAATAAACTCAAGGTCATCTTTGCCCCCTGAAGCATCTAAAGAATAAGATTGCAACCGCCCTGAATCAAGAAAATATATAAAATCCGGTGCCTGACCTTTACGGGAAACAATATCGCCTTTTTTATAACATACCACTTCACCTGAACTTGCGATAGATTGAATGCGGTACCAGTTAAGTCCTGAAAATACAGGTATCTTTTTTACAATAGAACAACGCCGCAGGAATGAAGATGACTCAGGCATGGCGCTGATTCCCCCAAGATAATATTCTGTTTACTATCCATGCATAAAATTCGAAAGGAATATGGCGTACAACCCAGTAACGTAATCGGGAAACAACGCCAATAATATTGCGGAATCTAACATGTTTTTTTGTCGCCAACGCTTCAAGAACTATGGCCACTTCTTCAGGTGAACGATGTGATCGACGAAGATATTTATTAACAAATGATTGCAGGCCAACACTCATCGCATAATAGGGACTGTTTTGATTATTGAAGTTCTTGGCGTACCGGGCATTATCGCTAAAGATTTTAGTGCGGTATGAGCCAGGCTCAACTAAAAGCACATCGATACCAAACGGCTTCAACTCCATATTAAGGGATTCTGAAAATCCTTCCAGCGCCCATTTACTTGAAACATAAGCACTAAAAGCCGGCATGCCTGAAAAGGCTGACAGGCTTGAAATATTGATAATCCGCCCTGATCGATGACGGCGCATAAATGGAAGAACTTCGCGCGTAACATTAAGAACTCCAAAAAAATTTGTGTCAAACTGCTGACGCCAATCCTCGTCAGAAAGGTCTTCAAAAAATCCACCTATACCAAAACCCGCATTATTGATAAGAACGTCAATAACACCTTCACATGAAATGACCTCAGCTACAGCTGCCTTGATCGATACAGGATCAGCCACATTCATCACATGGATCGAAAGTTTTGACGATCCGCCGCGCGATGCCGTTTCCGCATGCAAAGCCTCACATTTTTTTAAATCCCTGACACAAGCGTGCACGCGATGCCCTGCCGCTGAAAGACGCGCAGAAGCAAGCAACCCAAACCCGCTTGAACAGCCGGTAATTATGATAACGAGTGATGGGGATGTACCCATAAATTAACGGATCGTTTTTTGGATTAAAAAAGCATCTACAAGGACAAGTGCCGTCATGGCTTCAACAACAGGGATAATGCGCGGGCACAGGCAAGGATCATGGCGCCCCTGGATCTGAATGGATTGAAGAGAAAAATCATATGCTGCCGCTGTCTGAGGGCAAGCAATTGAAGAAGTCGGTTTTACGGCAATACGGAACCGTATCCCCTCCCCTGTGCTGATGCCGCCAATAATACCACCAGCCAAATTATTCTTTGTCTTAAGATAAGCATCTTCAATCACAGGGGTATCATTATGCTCCGACCCCATCATCCCGGCCGCCGCAAACCCCATACCGAATTCAATCCCTTTAACAGCCCCGATAGAAAGCATGGCATACGCAAGCCTTGCTTCTAATTTATCAAATACAGGATCTCCCAAACCGACAGGGCATCCCAGCACAACGCCTTCAACCAATCCGCCGATAGAATCACCTTTTGCCTTAACTTCATTAACTTTGGCGATCATAACTTGCGCCTGCCTTAAATCGGGCGCGCGCATGATATTCTGTTCAATCACATCATAATTAATACTTTCTGCGCGGACATCCCCAACAGCCAGCGTATAGGCCAGGACACGCACGCCTTCTGGCGCAAGAATTTTCTTTGCCACAGCACCTGCGGCCACACGCGCCGCGGTTTCACGGCCTGAAGACCGACCTCCGCCGCGATAATCACGGATACCAAACTTTTGAAAATATGTATAATCCGCATGCCCTGGACGAAAAATATCTTTAATGGCAGCATAGTCCTGGGACTGCTGATCTTTGTTACGAATGATCATGGCCAGCGAAGTCCCTGTCGTCCGACCTTCCAGGACACCGGAAAGTATTTCCACCTGATCTTCTTCCTGACGGGATGTGGTAACCGCACTTTGACCAGGTTTACGGCGGTCGAGATCATACTGGATATCTTTTTCAGAAAGAATAATATTAGGCGGGACGCCGTCAATTACACAACCAATGGCACCCCCATGGCTTTCCCCAAAAGTTGAAACACGAAAAATCTGACCAAAAATATTACCTGCCATAAAAACCTCATATAAAATATTAGTAGCGGTCAAAACACAAAATCACTACAAAAATACAGGATACGAAATCATTTTAACCATGGCCTTGAACTTGCTATTTCAGTTTCAAAAGCATCTATTTTAACAGCGTATTGAAGGGTCCAGCCGATTTGATCCAGGCCTTTTAAAAGGCAATCTTTATTAAAAGGCTCAATCTGAAATGAAAATTTCATACCTGCCGCACCGACAACCTGCTTATCAAGGTCGATAGCGATCAAACCTGACTTGCCGAATGCCGCAACTGCAAAAAGCTCATCCATTTCATCTGCTTTTAACGGGACAGGAAGAATACCGTTCTTGATACAATTATTATAAAAAATATCAGCAAAACTTGGCGCGATGATACAGCGAAACCCGAAATCATAAAGGGCCCAAGGCGCATGTTCTCGTGATGATCCACAACCAAAATTATCTCGCGCCAGAAGAATTTTAGCCGTACGGAATGGTATTTTATTCAAGATAAAATCCGGATTTTCGTGCGTTCCCTCATAATCCGTATAACGCCATTCATGGAAAAGGTGTTTACCGAAACCTGTACGTTCGATCTTTTTGAGGAACTGCTTGGGAATAATTGCATCCGTATCAAC
>JBAXBM010000061.1:0-10493 GCA_037141995.1 Candidatus Omnitrophota bacterium | reverse complement strand
GAACTCGCGATCCTTAAAGCCATCTTTGAAAAAGGCGGGCGCTGTCTTTATATCGCACCGCTTAAAGCCCTGGCCAGCGAAAAATACCGCGATTTTAAAAAAAAATACGAACCCCTCGGAATCAAAGTCGGCATAGCCATCGGCGACCTTGACTCACCCTCAGCGTATCTGAAAGATTATCACATCATCATCGCCACGGCTGAAAAAATGGACTCGCTCCTGCGCGCGCGCGCGCCCTGGCTTTCCAGCGGCATCGCTGTCACCGTCTTTGACGAAGTGCATGTCATCAATGACGCAAGCCGCGGTCCGACGCTGGAAATACTCATCACCCGCATCCGCCTGATGAACCCCGGCATGCAGGTGCTGGCCCTTTCCGCCACGGTTGCCAATGCCAGGGAAATGGCTGACTGGCTGAATGCCAAGGCCGTTATCAGCACCTGGCGCCCGATCCCGCTGCATGAAGGCATTTATTACAACAAGCGCCTGACCTATGAAAGCGGGCGCATTAAAATCCTTCATGAAGATGCGCCGGATGAGACACAACAGCTTGTCATGGACACGCTCCGCGGAAAAGGCCAGGCCCTGGTCTTTGTCAACGCGCGCCGCTCAACACAATCGGTCGCCCGCGAACTCTGCCGCTGGGTCGGCCCCCTGCTTTCCCCGGAAGAACGCGACGCGCTCAAGGGAATCGCGCGTGATGTGGCACCGGAATCTTCCGCGACAAAAGTCTGCAAGAAACTGGCTGAAGTCGTCATCCACGGGGTGGCCTTCCACCATGCGGGGCTCAAGCCAGACCAGCGTGAAACCATTGAAGAAAACTTTAAGCAAAACATCATCAAGGTCATATGCTGCACGCCGACGCTTGCCGCCGGCGTCAACCTCCCGGCGCGCCGGGCTATTATCCGGGATACCAAGCGCTATGTTTCGGGCGCCGGATCGGTCTTTATCGCGGCATCCGAATACAAGCAATGTGCCGGGCGTGCAGGACGCCCGCAATACGATGAATACGGCGAAGCTGTCCTTATCGCCAAATCCCTGTCGGAACAAGACGCCCTGTTTGACCGCTTCATCCTGGCACCACCGGAGCCGGTCATCTCCAAACTTTCTGATGAAGCCCAATTGCGCCGCCATGTCCTGGCCTCGGTGGCCGGCGGTTATGTCCATGACGTCAACGGGATGTTCGAGTTCCTCGAACACACCTTCCTCGCGCATCAGCATAAAGGTTCAAACCTGATCGAACTGGTGGGTGGCATATTTGATTTTCTGCACCGGGAACAGTTCATCGACAAAAGTGGGTTCCGGTTTTTCCCGACGCCCTTCGGCGCCCGGGTCAGCCGCCTTTACATCGACCCGGTGTCAGCGCTGGTCCTGAAAAAAGGCCTGGCCCGCATCGCCGCCGGGACAAACTTTTCATCGATCGGCATCCTGCACCTAGTTTGTTCCTGCCCGGACAGCGAGCGGCTTTCTGTCGGCAAAAAAGGCCTGGAAGAACTGGAGGATTTCGGCAACAAGGTGGCCGATGAACTGGCCTTGACCCGTGAAGATATCCAGTCCATGCAGGATTACTACACGTCACTCGGCGTGCTCAAGACCGTCTGGATGCTTTTGCGCTGGATGGATGAGGAAAAAGAAGAAGAGGTCTGTGAACGCTTCGACATCGGGCCTGGCGACATTTTCCGCCACACCGAATCCGCCCAGTGGCTCGTCTACGCCGCGCAATCGATCGCCGAGGTTTACCAGTTCAAGAAACTGACCCATTTTCTGGAAGGCTTGAAGAACCGCGTGCGTTACGGCATCAAGGAAGAGCTCCTCGAGCTCGCCGGGCTCAAGGGCATCGGCCGCATCCGTGCCCGCATCCTGTTCGACCACGGCTACCAGACCCTCGCCGATTTCAAAAACGCTACCGAAGCTGAACTCGCCCACATAAAAACCATCGGCCTAGCACTGGCAAAGGATATTTTGCGGCAGGCGAAATGAACAGGTAAAGCAGCATCCCTGTTCATCCCATAACTTCACACGTCATCGTCATATGTTGAAACTTTCTCTCCACTAAATCCCCTGAAGATATCCAGTAAAAAAGCGCCCCCGAATCACTCCAAAGCTTGTATATGTCGGATCCTTCCGATTGATCCCGCATTATTTGAAAAAAACAATGCTATCCTCATTATGATGCCCCGGGCTCATAAAATTAGGATATCCAAATAGCTGAACTGCAGACTCAAGGCTTTCTGATGCTATACAATAATTATTCGACCACACCTGTCCGGTAAAAAAATAAAGGGATCACATCCATCGTGGTAACATGGCGTTGCTAAGACAACCATGGCCCGAGGAGGATCCCCTATGGCACATTCTAACACGCTCATTCACGACTTGCTAAAATTTATTCCGATGTCTACTCCAAATACTTCGCCGATTTGATATTTTTTTCGAGGTGGTAGATAAGAAAATTGTTGAGGATATGCTTGAGCTCTTTGCGGACAGAGGGGGCCAGGGTGAGTTTAAGGCATTGAGCCCAGGGATGTTTTTCAATATAAATAAGGGATGCCAGGGCCCCGGGAGATACCGGGATAAGACCGGGCTCTTTACGTTCACAGCGCGGGCAGACAAGGCCGCCCTGGCGGGTGCTGAACCTGGCTTTGCCCGTAACAGCACAACCACACTGGACGCAGGAATCGATGTGCGGGCGGAACCCTGACAACGCCAGCAACTTGATCTGGAACATATGCACCAGACGCCCGGGATCTTTTGCCCCGCCCAGTGAACGGCAATAATCCAGGAATAGCGTGTACACCGCATCGTTTTTCTGTTCCACCGGCATGATCTTATTTAACAGTTCACACGCATAGTCACCGGCCGTCATGCGCTTGATATCGAGACGTATCAGCGGGAAATGTTCTTTCATATCGCAATGGCTGATCAGATGAATATCACTGTTGCGGTACTGGTAAAAAACAATGTCGTTGACGGAAAGTTTGTCAAGGCTGGTGCGAAACTTGCGCGGATCCTTGCGAATACCCTTAAGCACGCCATTGACTTTACCGTGAGACCGCGTGTAAAAAAACGCGATCACACTCGTCTCACGCAGGGGTACCGTCCTTAAAACCACAGCTTCCGTCGAGATAATGGCCACAAACCTGTCACTGCTCCTGAATAATGGGAATGTTTAGCGCCCTGCGCGTTCGCCGCGCCGAGCGCCGAGTGCCTTCCCGCCTGGCACAAGGGTATTTATCCCCCGAGAGAAGCCGAATGAATGGCGCGGTAAGGCCGGCGAAAAATAACAAGCGCTAAACACATGCTACATGAGCAAAGCAAGTAATTCATCTTCGCGCATCCGCATGGCAGCACGCTGCTTTAACGTCGCATCGTCCTGCCCCAGTAAATGCAGGATGCCATGCGCCACATACCTCAGAATTTCGTGTTCTTCCGGTTCACCGTAGATCCGCGCATTACGCCGCGCCTCCGCCGGGCAAATATAGATCTCACCGTCAATACGCCCGGGAATACTCCCCAAGTCAAACGTGATCACATCCGTCACATAATCATGACCCAAACGGGCGCGATTGACCGTGCGGATACGGCTTCCGGTGACAAAGACCAGCGAAAGCTCCGCCACACACACGCCACTGTGACGCAAGAAAACTTCAACGGCTTGACTGATCTTCCGGGGCGTCAGCGTGATCCTGGTCCCCGACAGATTTACTGTGATGTCCATTTGTTTTTTTGGCATGAGGATATTTGACACGCGCATGATACATGGCTGAAAGTTCGCGCGAAAAAACACCGGAAATCGCTTCGATCTCGCGCAATGTCAGATTGCATGCGTCCAGCTGCCCATCAATAAATTTATTGTTAACAACCTTGCGCACCAGGTCGCTGATCCTCGCCGGCGTGTGTTCGTCCAGCGAGCGCGTCGCGCCTTCGACCGAATCCGCCAGCATGATGATCGCGGCCTCTTTGGTCTGAGGCTTGGGTCCGGGATAACGGTAATTCTCTTCCTGGACAGAGTCTGTTTCATCTTCGGTAATGGCTTTTTGATAAAAATAATAAATCAGGCTCGTCCCATGATGCTGCTGGATAAAATCAATCAGGCGGGGGCTGAGCTTATACTTGCGCGCGATTTCCACGCCTTCTTTCACATGATTAAGAATAACCAGCCGGCTCATCGACGGCTCCAGCGCGTCATGCTTGTTATCAATCATCATCTGATTCTCATTGAAATATTCAGGCTTCACCAGCTTGCCAATGTCATGGTAATACGCCCCCACCCGCACCAATAAAGCATTGGCAGCAATGGCATCCGCCGCCGCCCCGGCAAGATTGCTCAAAACAAGGCTGTGATGGTATGTGCCGGGAGCTTCCAGCGCCAGCCGCTTCAGGAGCGGCTGGGTGAGAGAATCGGATAATTCAAGCAGGCTGAAATGCGTCAACTCTCCAAACAGGCTTTCAAATATCCTGAGCGTCACAAGCACGACCGCCGCCGAAAGGATCCCGCTGAGCAGTAACGGCCGCAATCCTCCATAGATCACCTCATTCGAAAATGACGGGTGGGCCAGAAAGAATGCAACCGCCTGTGCCGTCCCCGCGAAAACACCGGCCAGAAGAACCTTGCCCCGCGTGCGCGCATCCCTGACAATGTAAGCACCGGTCAGCCCCCCCATGAACATGATCAGGCATCCCTCCAGAGGAAGCCCTATCGCAAGGCTCAACAGCGCTGACGATATAAATGACATGGAAAAAGCCAGCTGAAAATCATTAAACAACATCATGGTCAGCATGGCAACCCCCGCCGTGGGGATATACTTTGCAGAAAGGTGGGAATATTCCATCATGGCCTGCCCGGAAGCAGCCAGGAGCGCCAGCAAAAGCCCGAGGTGTAAAAATCGTCCCACCCGGACACCGCGGAACATCGCCAGGTACCACCCATAAAACACCAGCAATAACGGGATCATCAGCGAGAAGCCGCCGGCGAGGCAATAAAGAAAAAGCGCCATGAAAACCCATGCCGCCGTAATGCCGTTTTTCCTATTATTATTTATGATATCGGCCATACGCCTCAATGATCTTTTGAACCAGCTCATGCCGGACCGTATCTTCGGCGGTCAGATGCACAAACTTGATCTCATCAACACCGTGCAATACCTTTTCCGCTTCTATCAATCCAATCGGCTGTCCTTCAGGAAGATCGCTCTGGGTCACATCACCGGTAATAATGGTCTTGGAATCAAACCCCAGACGCGTCAAAAACATTTTCATCTGTTCGGGCGTTGAATTCTGCGCTTCATCCAAAATAACAAACGCCTCATTGAACGTGCGCCCGCGCATATAGGCCAGCGGCGCCACCTCAATGATGCCCTGCTCCGCATACTGCTCCACCTTGTCCGGCTCAAGCATTTCATACAGCGCATCATACAGCGGCCGTAAATACGGCATGACTTTCTGCTCAAGCTCTCCGGGAAGAAACCCCAGGTTTTCCCCGGCCTCAACGGCCGGGCGCGTGAGAATGATCCGGCGCACCAGCCCTTTCTTCAGGGCATTAACCGCCATGGCCATCGCGAGATAGGTTTTTCCTGTCCCGGCCGGCCCGATTCCAAAAACAATATCAAATTTCTTAATCGCTTCAACATACTCAATCTGCCCTTTTGTTTTGGGCGTAACAAGCCCGCCTTTAATGGGCAGTTCAATCTTTTCGCGCGAAAGGCGTTTCAGCCCTTCTTCTTTTTCCTGCTTGGCAACCCGGTTGGCATACTGGATATCACGCTGTTTAACCGATCGTCCGCTTTTAACAATCCCCAAAAGATAATTAAACAATTCGCTGACTTGCCCCAGCTTTTCATCAGATCCGTCAACACGCAGCCCTTCCTGCGTGCGGTAAATACGGACACTGAACTCCTTTTCAATGGTCTTCAGATTATCGTCGTACTTGCCGAATAAAAGTTGGATATCACGGTTGTCATCAAACTTCAGATTAAGGATCATCTATTTATACTTCCCAAAAAACATTATTTCTTTTTTAACGCCACAAGGCCAAGGTCCTGCAATTGGACGGCATCCACTGACGACGGCGCATCCGCCAGCGGGCACCATCCGCGCTGGGTCTTGGGAAAAGCAATGGTATCACGGATTGAATCAAGACCTGTCAGCAGGGCAACCAGGCGGTCAAGCCCGTAAGCAACCCCCGCATGCGGCGGCGCGCCATACTCAAACGCACGCAACAAGAACCCGAAACGGGAGTTGATCTCTTCTTCGCCAAGACCGATAATATCAAAGATCCTCTTTTGAATATCACGACGGTGAATGCGCACGGAACCGGAACCGATCTCACTCCCGTTTAATACCAAGTCATACGAACGAGAACGCACCCTGGAAAGATCCTGCCCTTCAAGGAGCGCCACATCATCCGGATGCACTGACGTGAACGGATGATGCTCGCTCTCCCAGCGGTTCTCTCCGGGGTTATGTTTGAATAGCGGAAAATCAACAACCCAAAGGAACGCGAATTCATTCTTATCCGTTTTATCTTTACGGATATCCGGCTTGTCGCAACCGTATTGCGCCATGGCCTCAGCATGCGTCATGCGCGGGAACGGGATAGGCAGGTCAATCCCCTTGACTGCTTTGAGGATTTGCTGGAACATGCGCTCCGTGATGCCGTACACATCCTCCTCGTCGACAAAAGACATTTCCATATCAATCTGGGTAAACTCCGGCTGGCGGTCAGCACGAAGATCCTCGTCACGGAAACACTTCACGACCTGATAATAACGGTCCATGCCCGAAACCATCAACAGCTGTTTAAACAGCTGGGGCGACTGGGGCAAGGCATAAAACTGACCGAAATTAAGCCGCGACGGCACGAGAAAATCGCGCGCGCCTTCAGGCGTTGATTTCGTAAGAACCGGCGTCTCCACCTCAATAAAATTTTCATTATTTAAAAATGTCCTGACCGTCGCGGCCAGCTTATGCCGGGTCAACAAGGCCTCGCGCATCTGATCCCGGCGGATGTCAAGGTAACGGTACGTCAGGCGGATCTCTTCGGTGACATTGGCATCGCCGGCAATCTCAAATACAGGCACCTTGCTCTCGTTAAGGATCTCAAGCTCTTTGGCCAGAAGTTCAACACCGCCGGTGGCCATATCCGGATTCACATTCTTGTCCGGACGGACACTCACCGACCCGCGGATGCGGACCACAAACTCAGGCCCGAGTTTTTGCGCATTCACATGGGCTTCTTTCGCCACTGAAGGGACAAACACGACCTGCGTGATGCCGTACCGGTCACGGATATCAATGAAAATAAGTTTCCCGTGATCCCGGCGGCAATGAACCCATCCGGTCAAAACCACATCCTGGTCTTTATGTGTTGGCCTTAATTCCCCGCATGTATGCGTCCGAAGCATAGTCACTGCCTTTCGTAAGCCATAAAAACCGGCACCGCGCCGGCGTTTATAACAAATTTATTATTTGTTTGGCGATATGATCCAATAACAACGGCCGCTGCTCGCCCGTTGCCATATCCTTGATAGTAAAATTAAATCCCTCCGCAGCCCCTTCACCGACGATCACAACAAAACGGGCACGGAGCTTATCCGCTTGTTCAAACTGCTTCTTCATAGCCCTGCCGTCACCAAAATCCATATCAGCACAGATCCCGTTCCGGCGCAGCAAATCAACCAGCAAAAATGTTTCACGTTCAAGCTCCGGCTTGCCCGATACCACAAATACATCCAGGGAACGTTTTACCGTCACAGCCTTTCCCTGCGCTTCCAGGGCAAGTAATATACGTTCCATCCCTAACGCAAACCCGATAGCGCCCATTGTTTGCGGGAAACGACGGTCTCCGCCGTCTAATTGTTCCACAAGCCCGTTATATCGTCCGCCTGCCCCCAGGGCATCCTGCGCGCCAAGCCCCGCACAAGATATTTCAAAAACCGTATGGGTATAATAATCAAGCCCGCGCACCAGCTGGGAAGAAACCTCATACTCAACGCCAAGCCGGTCAAGCCCCTCTCTCACTCGACTAAAATAAGCCTGACCACTATCGGATAAATGCCGCAAACCAATATCAAGCCGTTTGATCACTTCCTGACACGCTTCGTCCTTAGAATCAAGTAAGCGGAACACATTCCGCTCATACTGATCCTGACAAATACCGCTAAGATGGCCGATTTTCCCTTTTAACTCATCACGAAGCCACTGCGCGAATTTTTGCTTGTCTTGCGCGCTGCCGAGACTATTTATTTTAAGCTTAAAATCACTAACACCAGAAGACTTAAGAATATTAACCGCAAGCGCCATCATCTCGGCATCGAGTAAAGGATGATCCGCTCCGCGACCGATAGCCTCGGCCCCGATCTGATGAAACTGACGCAACCGGCCTTTTTGCGGGCGCTCACCGCGGAACATGGGACCGATATAAAAAAGTTTAGATAAAAATTCTTCACGCCCCATATTGTGCTGATTATACGCCCGTACGACCGCCGCAGTTCCTTCCGGCCGTAAACAAAACCCGGCATCCTCTGATTCCGAACGCTGGCTCTTAACTTCAAGGAGCTGTTTATTCACAACCTCGGTCGTCTCTCCAAGAGACCTCTTGAAAAGCCCCGCCTCTTCAAAGACAGGCGTGCGCAGTTCGCTATAACCATAGGTTTTAAAAAACGTACGGGCAGTTGTTTCAAGGCTTTGCCATGCGGCGATCTGATCCGGCAGGATATCGCTGGTGCCACGGGGAGATAAAATTTTCACGTTATTTTATCTTCTGCTTCATCTCAAGGCCTGGCTTGAATACAACAACACGGCGCGGCGGCACTGGCACGCTGTCCCCGGTTCGCGGATTGCGGCCAAAACGCGCGCGGCGTTCCTTGATCTTGAACACACCAAAATTACGTAACTCTACCTTCTCATTGCGGTTAAGGCTGTCGACGATAACATCAAATGTTTTCTGGACGATTTTTTTTACATCAACCTGCTTGATACCCGTCATATCAGTAATCTTGAGAACAATATCCTTCTTTGTCATAATATAATGCCTCCTAAAATTTTGTAACTATCGTATCAACAGTGATTTATAGTGTCAAGAAATGTTTTTATTCATCGTTAATCTAATCACTGCCAGCTTTCCTTACGCAAAAGCGTTTAAAAACCCGTCAACATATAATAAAGAAATTATTCTTTGCTTTCGTTTTTTACCATGCTAGCATATCAAACTACATATGAATGATCTCATTATTCTAACAACAATTAATTTCAAAAAAAACCTTTATGCGGTTACTTCAGATGCTTTTTCCGCCATTCCACCCAATATCCAGCAAGGACTTCTGGCGAGCTATTTAAAGAATAAAGGCTTTCGGGTTGAAATCATTGAAGCTGAAGTTGATAACATCTTAATTGATCAGTTGATCGCCATCCTTAAAGATAAAAAACCGCGGCTAACCGGCATCATTTGTACCGGCGCAAACCCCGCCTCCTCCACCATGGTTATGGCGGGAGTAAATGCTTTCTACAAAGAATTTAACGCTCAGAAGACAAATCTGAAAACTTTTATATGGGGTCCTCATCCCACGGTCCTGTCAGAAAGAACCCTGCGTGAAACAGATGCTGACTTTGTAATCCGGGGAGAAGGCTGGCATACCATTCCGGCGCTGTTTTCAGCTATTTCCAACGGCCTCCCTATCGACAATATCCCAGGCCTTTCCTATCTCGACCCTCAAGGGATATACCATCAAACCCCTGATCCTGTGTTGTTAACTGATCTAAACATACTCCCACCTGTTGACTGGGAAGTCATGCGCCCTTCAAGGTACCGGGCGCACAACTGGCACGCTTTCGGCGAATTAAGCCACCGCACACCCTATGCCGTTGTCTGGACAAGCTTCGGCTGTCCGTTTGCGTGCAATTTTTGCTCCATTAACAATCTTTTTCTTGGCAAACGGACCCAGCGATTCCGCAGCATTGCCAATGTTGTTGACGAAATCACTATTTTAAGAGAAAAACACGGGGTCCGTCATATCAAAATCCTTGACGAGCTATTTGTCGTCAATGAAAAACGTATCGATGAATTTTGTGACCGCCTTGAAGCCAAACAATATGACCTTAACATATGGGCCTATTCGCGCGTTGATACCATCAATCGCCGCATGCTCAAACGCCTCAAAAAAATCGGCATGAACTGGATTTCCTACGGGTTCGAATCCTCAGCCGCAACCCTGCTTAATGACGCTAAAAAAGGAACCACTGATACCGATGTTGATCGCGTTATCCGGGATACCCAGGAAGAAGGTTTATCCATCTGCGCCGATGTTGTTTTCGGCCTTTCAGAAGAAACAGCTGAAACCATGCAGCAAACTTATGATTTCATAGTAAAGTATAACTTTGAATGGGCCAATATTTATCCTGTTTTCGCTTACCCCGGCACAAGCCTGTTTAACCAGCAACGGAATCCTGAATCATGGGAAGAATACTCCCTGTATGGTTACGGATGTATCCCTATGGGC
>JBAXBM010000060.1:0-10534 GCA_037141995.1 Candidatus Omnitrophota bacterium | reverse complement strand
TATGCGGCGGTAATTCAGTTGGCTAGAATGCCACCTTGCCAAGGTGGATGTCGAGGGTTCGAATCCCTTCCGCCGCTTTTAAATTTAATATCCTGATATCGGGAAGGTTCGATCGCCACGTCCCTGCATGGATATTATACAAGTCAGGAGGCAGTTCCCCTTTATGAAGATCCTTGATTTTCTTTGTCCCGACGCAGTAACCGCAGATCTTAAAGCCACCACGAAAAAAGAATTGATTGAAGAAATGGCCGGCATGATGGTTGATTGCGGTGCTTTTGAGAAAAAACATAAATTAAAGATCATTGATGTGTTGATGGCGCGAGAGGCGCTGGGTTCAACCGCGATTGGCCAGGGGATTGCTATTCCTCATGGGAAAATTGATTGCGTTGATAAACTTGTTGCTGGTTTAGCGATCAGCAAAAAGGGAATCGATTTTGATGCTCTTGACGGTGAACCTGCGCATATATTTTTTCTTTTAGCGGCGCCCATTGATTCTGCCGGTCCGCATTTGAAGGCATTGGCGCGCGTTGCGCGGCTTCTCAAGGATAAGTATTTTAGAGAGAGTTTAAAAGCGGTTAAAGACAAGAGTGGCATCCTTGAGCTTGTTGCCCGAGAAGACGCCCAGCTCAGTTAAAGGTTAATGGCCAGCAATCTTTTTAAGTGGCTCTATCCCGGCATGCAGGTTAAGCGATGGGTTTTTACGTCGTTACTTGGCGTGTGCATTGTTGCGATTGGTGCTTATTTTTCCGCGTATCCTCATCATTACGTTAGTTCATTAGGTGTATTCATTTTTCTGTGCGGGATTCTTTTTACGGCTCTCGGCATTATTAAAATGACAACATCTTTGATCACAATCTTTTTGCCCCGCCGTGAGCAAGATCTTGTCAATATCCTTTATCAGCGGCGTTTTCTGGAGCGCGGGCCTAAGATTGTCGCTATCGGCGGCGGGCATGGTCTTTCCAATCTGCTTTTGGCTTTGAAAGAATATACCGGGAATATTACTGCCATTGTGACGGTTGCTGACAGCGGCGGATCATCAGGGCGCTTGCGTGAGCAATTTGATATTGTTGCACCCGGCGACATACGTAATTGCCTGGTGGCGCTGGCAGATGCGCCAGGTATTATGGGCGATCTTTTCCAATATCGTTTTCCAGAGAAATCAGAACTCAAAGGGCATAATTTCGGCAATCTTTTTTTGACGGCCCTGTATGAAGTGGGTAACCGTGATTTTCGTCATGCGGTTGAGCTGACAAGTAAAATTTTAGCTATCCGTGGGAAAGTTGTCCCTTCTACCGTAACGAATGTTCATCTGGTGGCACGTTACAAGGACGGGAAAATTACGGAGGGGGAGGCCAAGATCCCTCGTTCTGGCGTGCCGATTGACCGTGTTTTTCTGAATACTTCTGATGCGGTCCCCAATAAGGATGCATTGGATGCTATCCGTGAGGCGGATGTTATTATCCTTGGCCCGGGGAGTCTTTATACAAGCGTTTTACCTAATCTTGTTATTCCCGGGATACCGGAAGCGATTGAAAGTTCATCAGCATTCCGTATTTATGTTTGCAATGTGATGACCCAGCGGGGTGAGACTGAAGGGTATACGGCGAGTGATCATGTGCGCGCACTGGTGGAGCATACAGGCAAGGAGATTATTGATGCGGTGGTAATGAATGCCAGTATTATCAATGACGCTGAAGCGCTTTTGCGTTATCGTCAGGAACAATCGATTCCGGTTGAGTCAGATGTCGGCGAGATCCGTGCCATGGGGTATAAGGTTTTCAGTGAGGATATTGTGGGGATTAAGGATTTTGTCCGGCATGATTCCCATAAATTAACGCGCGTGCTTATGGGCGCGATTGAACGTAACCGAGTTATCAGGCGTTGACAAATTTTTATGCCGACAGTTGAAAAAACTATTACTATCAAAAGTAAACAGGGCTTACACGCGCGGCCGGCGGCGATGTTTGTTCAGCTTGCTAATAAATATGTTTCAAATGTGACGATCCGTAAGGGCGGTGAAGAAGTAAATGGCAAATCTATTATGGGCCTGCTCATGATTGGAGCCGATTACGGCAGCGAATTGATTTTGATAGCCGATGGGGATGATGCAGAAAAGATGTTAGAGGAACTGGAGGCGTATCTTGTCAAAGAAGATTAAGCCGGAATTTGTCCTTAAGGGGATTCCTGCAGCGCCGGGCATTGCCATTGGATCCGCATTCCTTATGGATCAGCAGGATTTTATTGTGCCGGAACGTGCTATTACGGATGATGAAATTTTTGTTGAGATAGCGCGTTTTGAAGAGGCCGTGGGTGACACACGTCGTGAAATTCAGGGGATCAAAGAAAAGATTGCGATGCAGGTAGGAGCCATTGATGCGCAGATTTTTGATGCGCACCTTCTTGTCCTTGAAGACTGCATGCTCATTGATGAAGTTAAAAAGCGGATCCGGTCTGATAAATTCAGTGCAGAATTTGTCTTTTCAAAGATCCTGAAGCATTACGTGAGTGTTTTTAAAAAAATTGAAGACAATTACATTAAAGAACGTTCGGTAGATGTTGAGGATGTCGGCCGCAGGGTTTTAAAGCACCTCATGGGTGAAACCCGGACGCATGATTTTGAACAGCTTTCAGGGCAAATTATCATTGTGGCGCATGATATATCTCCGTCAGATGCAGTTACCATGTATAACAAGCGTATCATGGGCTTTGTGACTGATATCGGCGGGCGGACAGCGCATACGGCGATTATTGCTAAATCTTTGGGTGTGCCCGCTGTTTTGGGGTTGAAAGATGCGACCTTGCGGATTAATAATCAGGACAGCATTATTATTGATGGGCGCAAGGGGGTTGTTGTTATTAATCCTTCAGAGGCAACGCTTGCACTATATATTAAAGAAAAAGAAAAAATCGCCGCTTATGAAGGTTCCTTGGCAGATGCCAAGGATATGCCTTCGGAAACAATAGACGGCCGCCGTATTGTGCTGACAGCGAATTTTGAGATGGATGGTGAGATCCCTGCTGTAAAGAAATGCCGGGCGGAGGGCATTGGCCTTTACCGCACGGAGTTTTTTTATATGAACAGGTTGGACCTCCCGACGGAAGAAGAACAGTACCGTACGTACCGGAAGATCGCGGAGGAAATGGCGCCGTACCCTGTGGTGATCCGTACGCTGGATTTGGGCGGAGATAAATTTATTTCAAGTATCCAGTTGCCCAAAGAAATGACGCCGTTTCTTGGTTCGCGGGCGATCAGGCTTTGCCTTGAAGAGCCGGAAATATTTCGTACGCAGCTGCGTGCCATCCTCAGGGCTTCTGTGCACGGGAATGTCAGCATGATGTATCCGATGATTGCCGGGCCGGGCGAGCTTCGGGCGGCTAATCTTATCCTTCAAGGCGTGAAGCAGCGATTGCGTGAAAAAGCCATTCCTTTTAATGAAAATATGCCGGTGGGCGTGATGGTCGAGGTGCCTTCTGCCGCCATGACGGCAGATCTGTTGGCAAAAGAATGTAATTTTTTTAGTATTGGGACAAATGACCTGATTCAGTACACGCTTGCCGTTGATCGCGCCAATGAGAAGATGGCGCAGTTTTATGAGCCCGGACATCCGGCTGTCCTTCGTTTGATACGCCGGACAATCAGTGCCGCGCATGATGCCAATATCAAGGTCAGTGTTTGCGGTGAAATGGCCAGCGACCCTACATTGGCGGTAATCCTGCTGGGCTTGGGGCTCGATTCTTTCAGCATGTCACCGTCAAGTATCCCTGTGATTAAGCGGGCTTTGTGCCGTATACGTTTTTCGGATGCCCAGGAACTGGCGCGCCAAGCGCTTCGTTTGAGTACCGGAGCTGAAGTTGAAGAGTTTATGGTTACCGAATTGACCCGTCTTATTCCGGATATGTACAATTACAATGGAGATGTTCAACGAAACTCTTGATTCTTGCTGGAGGGTATGGCACGCGCTTGTATCCTGTTGTCAAGGATATCCCCAAAGCGCTCCTGGAAGTGTGCGGCAAGACACTTATTGATCATGTGCTTGAAAAGTTTCAAGGTGTGGCAGAGCTTGATGAAGCTTGTGTGGTTACTAACGATAAATTTGCGGACATGCTTCAGGGGTGGGCGGATCAGAAAGCCGGATTGCCTTTTTCTGTGCGTGTGATTAATGACGGCACAAGGTCTCCGCAGGAGCGGCTGGGTGCGATAGGAGATATTCTGTTTGTTTTTGATCAGGAGCAGGCGCCTGTTGATTGGCTGGTGGCGGGCAGTGATAATTTGTTTGATGCCGGGGTATCGGATTTTATACGCAGGGCCAAGGCACAATCAGCGCATGCGTCGGTGGGGGTGTATGATATCCGAGATAGGAAGGCCGCGTCGATGTATGGCGTGCTGGATCTGGCCCCTGATGGAAAAATTGTTTCTCTGGAAGAAAAACCTAAAGATCCGCGCACAAGCCTGATTTCCATGTGCCTTTATTATTTTCCGCAAAAGATGCAGGTGATGATCCGTCAATATGTGCAAGAAACGGGGGCGACGGATACGACGGGCGGGTTCCTTCAGTGGCTTTATCAAAAGAGTTCTGTTTACGGTTTTAAATTTGACGGGAAATGGTATGATATCGGCAGTCTTGAATCCTTTGAACACGCTCAAAAGAGTTACCGGAATTAAAATAATTGTTTTATAACCCATAGAGGAAAGGATAAACACGTGAAAGGTAATTATTTTATTACATCAGAGTCAGTTGGTAACGGCCATCCGGATAAGGTCTGTGATCAGATTTCAGACGCGGTGCTGGATGCCGTACTCAAAGATGATCCTAAAGGGCGCGTGGCATGCGAAACTTTTATTAGCGCCGGGCTAGTTATTGTCGGTGGTGAGATAACGACCACAACCTATGTGGATGTGCATAAACTGGTGCGTGATGTTTTAAAAGATATCGGGTATACAAGCCAGGCCTATGGCTTTGATGCCGGGACCTGCGCGATCCTTAATGCCATTAACCGTCAGTCGCCTGATATTTCCCAGGGCGTTGATGCCGGCGGCGCGGGAGATCAGGGGATTATGTACGGTTATGCGACGAATGAGACGAAAGAGCTTATGCCGTTGCCGATTACCCTTGCGCATGCTTTAGTAAAGCGGGTTGAAAAGGTTCGCAATGATAAGACGTTGGATTATCTCGGGCCTGACTGCAAGAGCCAGGTGACGGTTGAATATGTTGACGGTAATCCGAAGCGCATTGATACGGTTGTTCTGGCATGCCAGCATACTGAGAAAATTCTCGACAAAACGGGCAAGAAAATCACGGATAAGGCGCGCGCGCAGATCATTGACGTTGTTGCGATGCCGATTGTCGGCAAGCTGATCGATAAGAATACGAAGTTTTACATTAACCAGACAGGTAAGTTCGTTGTGGGCGGGCCGCAGTCTGATACCGGCGTCACCGGACGCAAGATCATCGTTGACACATACGGAGGGATCGTTCCTCATGGCGGCGGCGCGTTTTCCGGCAAGGATCCGACGAAGGTTGACCGTTCGGCGGCGTATATGGCGCGGTATATTACAAAGAACATCGTGGCTGCCGGCATCGCGGACAAGTGCCTTATTCAGCTGAGTTATGTTATTGGCAAGGCTGAGCCGTTAAGTATTTTTGTGGATACGTTTGGTACAGGCAAGATTGCGGAAGAGACGATTGTTGAACTCATACGCAAGAATTTTGACCTGACACCGGCTGGTATTATTAAGAAGCTTGATTTGCGCAAGCCTGTTTTTCGTCAGACAGCGGCGTATGGCCATTTCGGCAATCCGGCGTTTGCCTGGGAAAAGACGGATATGTCCGTCAAATTGAGCAAGGGCGCCAGGATCTAATCAATGTGTGACGGTGCCTGCCTTTGATAAACAGGCAGGCATCTTCATTTAATTTTAAGGAAAAATCAATGCCTGCCAAAGAATATAAAGTTAAAGATATGGCGCTCGCCGAGCTTGGTCATAAACAGATTGACATGGCCGAGAAAGAAATGCCGGGGCTGATGTCATTGCGCCGCAAATATGGGAAGAAAAAGCCCTTGCAGGGTGCGCGTATCATGGGCTCTTTGCACATGACGATTGAAACAGCGGTATTGATCAAGACGCTGGCAGCACTCGGGGCCGATGTCCGCTGGGCCAGCTGTAATATTTTTTCGACGCAGGATCAGGCCGCCGCCGCGGTTGCGGATCTTGGTATCCCGGTTTTTGCGTGGAAGGGTGAGACCCTGGAAGAATACTGGTGGTGCACGCAGAAAGCGCTGGTGTTCCCTGACGGCAACGGCCCGGATTTGATTGTTGACGACGGCGGGGATGCGACCATGATGGTGCATCTTGGCCTTGAGGCGGAAAAGAATCCCAGGGTGCTTGACCGTAAGGTCGATGGGGATGATGAGAAGCAGTTACTGCTTTGCCTTAAGAAGGCCTTTAAAGAAGATCCGAAGCTGTGGCATCGCATCACGCCGAAGATCAAGGGTGTTTCTGAGGAAACAACGACGGGTGTTCATCGTTTGTACCAGATGATGCAGGACAAGAAACTTTTATTTCCTGCGTTTAATGTTAATGATTCAGTTACAAAATCAAAGTTCGACAATCTTTACGGTTGCCGAGAATCTTTGGCAGACGGCATCAAGCGCGCGACGGATATCATGCTCGCGGGCAAGGTGGCGGTTGTATGCGGCTATGGTGATGTGGGTAAGGGGTGCGCGCATTCCCTGCGTTTTTACGGGGCTCGCGTTATTGTGACGGAAATTGACCCTATCTGCGCCTTGCAGGCGGCGATGGAAGGGTTTGAGGTCAAGACGGTTGAGGATGCGCTGCCGGAAGCAAATATTTATGTAACGACGACTGGGAACTGCGAGATCATCACGCTTGAACACATGAAGAAGATGCGCGATCAGGCGATTGTGTGTAATATCGGACACTTTGATAATGAGATTGCCGTTGGTGATCTTGTGAAGTTCAAGGGTATCAAACATGTCAATATCAAACCGCAGGTTGACAAATATATTTTCCCTGACGGCCATGCCATTATTCTGTTGGCTGAAGGCCGCCTGGTGAACCTGGGATGTGCGACAGGCCATCCGTCTTTTGTCATGTCGAATTCATTTACCAATCAAACACTCGCTCAGCTTGAGCTGTGGACGAAAAAATATCCTGTCGGGGTTTATCGTCTGCCCAAGCATTTAGATGAGGAAGTGGCGCGGTTACATTTGGAAAATGTGGGTGTCAGGCTGACACGCCTCACACCGAAACAGGCCAAGTACCTTGGCCTGGATGTTAACGGGCCGTATAAACCGGAGCATTATCGTTATTAATCCAACATTCAGAAAGGATCTGTTATGAGGATTATGCTTAAGATGGCTTTTTTGTTTGTTGCCCTATGGTTCCTTCCTCTTGTGGAAACACAGGCGGCGAGTGTTGCGGCATCATCCAGGGTTTCTTCGGTGATGATTTATCAGCAATCGGCGCGTATCACGCGTCAGGCGTCGGTGCCGCTTAAGGCGGGGGAACAGAGCATTATCCTTGAAGATATTCTTTCTGAATTTGATGAAAATTCGCTGACGGTGGCAGGGCAGGGAGAAGCCAAGGTTCGTATTTATGGAGCCAGCCTCAAACGTGAGTATCTTCAAAAGACGGCAGATCCGCGGGTTGCTGAAATTCAGCAGAAAATGGTAGCGATTGAGGATGAGGCCGCGTTGCTGCACAATGAAGTCAAGGTGATCGATCGGAAGGATAAATATCTTTCATCAATCAATCTTTATGCCGGCAATGAATTACCGAAACAGCTTGTTTCTCAGATGCCGACCCGTGAGTATCTTTCCGGTATTTATGATTTTCTGTCGGTCAGTTCGGTTCAAATTGAATCCCGCCGGGAAGAGCTCCGGCTGAAAGAGCGTGAACTTCTTAAGGGAAAGGAAGTGCTGCAGCGTCAGCTGGCAGATCTTCAAAGTGCGCCGGCGGCTAAGGTCAAACGCTCGATTGTTGTTGATGTGGCCTGCGATCAGCCGGGAGAGTTCGTTCTAGAAGTATCGTATCTCGTCGGCGGGGCTTCCTGGAGGCCGGTCTATGATGCCAGGACGCAATATGCCCGTTCTGAGATCACCCTTGCCCTTTTTGGCGTTATCAGCAATGGGACAGGGGAAGATTGGGATAATGTCACGTTGACCCTTTCAACGGTGGATCCGACGTTAGGCGGCCGCATGCCGTATGTTGAGCCGCTGTTGCTCAACGCAGTTTCTTTTTCGCCAAACGAGCTGGTTGGCGGCATGGCCCGTAAACGGGCAACCTTATCTCAGTATAATTCAATGGCGCTAGATGCGGCGCCTACCGTGATGGAGTCAGAAGAAAAAGTCAGACGGGACGTCTCAAAGGCTGTTGCTCAGACAGCGAATGCCGCGCAAAAAGGAATTTCTGTTGTGTATACGATTGCACGGCCTGTTTCTATCAAATCTGACGGAGTTGAAGCCAGGTTCCCGGTGGTTTCCCAGGATTTGAAAGCGGATTTCAAATACTCGATCTATCCGCGCGCTGTAACGCATGCGTTCCTGGGCAGCCGCGTGACCAATGATAAGGGATTACAGCTTTTAGCGGGGGAAGTGAGCCTGTTCCTGGAAGGTGATTATATCGGCAAATCAACCATTGATGCGGTCGGCCCCGGCGAGGAATTTGACCTTTATCTTGGTATTGATGAAAACATAAAGGTCAAACGCGAGCAATTATCCCGCAAGGTAGATGACGTGATGCTGATGGGGATATCCTCACCGAACATTGAGGTTAAGCTTGAACGGAAATTGACGGTTGAAAATAACAAAGCCCAGAAATCCCGGATTATCCTTTTTGAAGCCATGCCGGTTTCTCAAAACGACCGGATCAAGGTCAGGATTAACAGCGTCACGGTAGAGCCGAATGATAAGGACTGGAAAGAGCGCAAAGGGGTCTGGCGCTGGGAATTTGAACTGGGCCCGAACGAAAAGAAAGAAATTATTTATTCTCTGAGCGTGGCTTATCCGCGGGAGATGAATGTTGGAGATTTTTAATATGAAGAAAAAATCATTGATCAAGAAAATCGGCGTGCTTTGTTCCGGCGGTGACGGCCCGGGCATGAATGCGGCGGTGCGCGCGGTGGTGCGTTCAGGGATCAACTACGGGCTGCAGGTTGAAGGTATTATGCGCGGGTACCAGGGGTTGATTGATAATGAACTGATGGATATGGGGCCCCGGTCGGTTTCAAATATCATCAATCGCGGGGGTACAATTTTAAAGACGGCGCGATCCAAAGAATTCCGCACGGAAAAAGGGCAGGCTAAAGCTGTGGCGGTTTTGAAAAAGCATAAAATCGACGCGCTGGTTGTTATCGGCGGCGACGGTTCGTATCTTGGTGCCAGTGAATTGTTTGCGAAGTGGGCTGTTCCGGCGGTGGGCATCCCGGGGACGATTGATAATGACCTTTATGGCACGGATCAGACAATCGGTTGTCATACCGCCATCAATACGGCGCTTGATGCCATTGATAAAGTGCGTGACACGGCCAGCAGTATGGAGCGTATTTTTGTCATTGAGGTTATGGGGAATCGTTCCGGTTATATCGCCATGGAAGTGGCGCTTGCGGCGGGAGCTGAGGATGTGATTGTTCCCGAGTTTAAACCGGACTATCAACTGATGTGCGATAATATCAGGGCCGGCAATAAAAAAGGTAAGGTTAACTGGATGATTGTATCGGCTGAAGGCGGGGCCAAGGCTGATGTTGTGGCACAGACCATTACGCAAATGACCGGGCTTGAAACCCGTTCCGTGGTTTTAGGGCACGTCATGCGCGGCGGCACCCCGTGCGGGGCAGACAGGTTATTATCGACGAGGCTTGGCGTGGCGGCGGTTGAGGAGATCCTCAAGGGTAATTTTGGGGTTGCTTTAGGCGTAATTCGTGATAAATTAAACGTCATTCCTTTGTCGGAAGCTAGAAAAAGGGATAATAATATTTATCAGGAACGGTTGCGCCTGATCAAAATGCTCCGTTAGGAAAATAATAAAAAAGGAAATGGCAATGCCGAAGATTTATTATGATAAAGATGCGGATTTGAATGTTCTTAAAGATAAGACCATTGCGATCATTGGTTACGGCATTCAGGGCCGCGGTCAGGCGCTCAATTTGCGCGACAGCGGGCTGAACGTGATCATCGGCCAGCGTGAAGGCGGCCCGAATTATCAGAAGGCAGTTGAGGACGGGTTCAAGCCCATGGATGCAGGCAAAGCCGCGCAGAAAGCGGATATTATTGTGATCCTCACCCAGGATCATCTGCAGGCGGAAATTTACAAGAAGCAGGTGCGCCGCCATTTGAAGGCCGGGAAAGCGTTGGTATTCTCGCACGGGTTTAATATTCATTTCGGTTATATTAAGCCGTCAGCGGATGTGGATGTCTGGATGATTGCGCCCAAAGGTCCGGGTTCTTTTGTTCGCCGTCAGTATGAAGAAGGTAAGGGAGTTCCTTGTTTGGTGGCTATTCATCAGAATGCATCAGG
>JBAXBM010000059.1:0-10569 GCA_037141995.1 Candidatus Omnitrophota bacterium | reverse complement strand
CTCCCCGTCCGTGAACGGTAGATATCATCTCCGGTCTGGGACGGAATGATTCCCTCACGGAGAGGGTTGGGATGATATAGCGCTGATCGCCGCCGCCGACCATCAGCCCATCGATGATGGCCAGCGTAAGAGGAATCTTCAGTACGAACGATGACCCAACACCCACTTTTGTATCGATGTCCACCACACCGTTAAAAGAGGCAATCATGCTCCTCACCACATCCATCCCGACCCCCCTCCCGGAAAGGCCGGTAATTTTCTGCGCCGTACTAAATCCCGGCAAAAAAATCATGTTCAGCTTTTCCTTATCGGACATCTTTGCCGCCTGCTCTGCGGTAATAATGCCCTTCTTCACCGCGTGAGCCGCTATCTTGTCAGGATCCATGCCCCTGCCGTCATCGCTGATCTCGATGCACATGCTGTTGCCTTTATGCGCAGCCCGCAACAAAATGGTCCCCGCCGAAGGCTTGCCCAATCTCTCGCGCTCTTCGCGCTCCTCAAGGCCGTGATCCACCGCGTTACGGATCATGTGCGTCAAAGGATCGCCCAGCCCGTCAACGATCTTCCTGTCCAGCTCTGTTTCAGCGCCCTCGATCTTAAGGACAACCTCTTTGTTTAAATCCTTGGAAATATCACGCACAATCCGCTTGAAACGCGTAAAAACACCTTCCACCGGTATCATCCTGGTCTGCATGACACCCGTCTGCAAATCGGAGGCCGTCTTTTCCAATGAACTTGTCGTCTCTGACAGGGCATGAATGTTGTCAATGATCTCTTCATGATTGACATTCACGGTGAGAACCTGCATGCTCGCCCTCAATTCACCCAAAATCTTCTGCACGCGGCCGAGATTTTTAGCTCCGGAAGAAGCGCTGGCGGCCATCTCTTTTTCCAGGTCGCCCATGAGTATGGCTGAACGCTCCGCCAGGCGCACAATATCCTTCTGGCGGATCAAATCATTGTTAAAAAGCCCTGCCAGCCGCGCATACTGCGAACGAATAATGACCAGCTCTCCCGAAAGATTCATCAGCTTGTCCAGCTTGCGCGCGTCGATCTTGACCGTCGAAATCTCAATCGGGGCGCCTGCGGGCAGCCCGCCGGACACTCCCGCCCTGGCCTGAAGGGCATCGTCCTTCACCGCCACGGCAGCCTCTTTCCTGACTTCATGAAGTTCGCCAGTTTCCGGGACTCCGTCTTTTCCCATGACCTTATCTCCTATCAGCGTATGAATGAAATCCGCATCGGCCTTCTCAACCGTCTTGACAACAAACGCATCCATGGACAGGATTTCGCGGATATTGTTCTCATTGACACTGGAAAAAAACAGGACACACACCTCCGCATCTGTCTTGACATTATCAAGGACATCTGCCGACGGGAAAGCGGCCACAACCCGGCCATTCCTGGACAACCGTTCGCAAATCATCGTCTGGCGCATCGACTTCAGTGTTTCCTTGCACGAAATAACCCCTTCAACAACAAAGACATCATTCCCAAGGGCCGCTTCGGCCCGGACCAGCGCTTTTTGAGCAAACGTCAAATCCGCCCAGTCAACATGGAGCGCCTGCAGCTTGGGCTGTTCCGCCGGCCTAGGCGCATGAACCTTCATCTCCAGCACAATCCTAATAGAATTTTTATCCAGCTCCTTGCAAATTGGAACAATGTCAAAGTCAATCTTGCGCGTCCTTTTCAAGGAGTCCAGCATGGCCTTGAGCGCATCCACCCCCCTGAACAGCACCGCGATCATATCATTCGGCAGCGGCTTGCCGTGTGACCTGAAAAACTGGAGGATATTCTCCATTTTATGGGCAACCTCGCTGATCGGCTTGGCATTAACAACACCCGATGAGCCCTTGATGGTGTGCATAATACGAAAAATGTCGTTAACCAGCAGGGTGTTCTGCTGGTCCTGTTCCGCTGCAAGAAAGAAATGATTCAAATCTTCAAGATTTTGATCGGCTTCACTGACAAATTGTTCCAGGTATTTCTCGTTAACCCCCTCATCATCGCCGCCGCTGCTTTCTGCCGCGTCAACCGCTGGCGGTATTGCCGCAGACACAGCGGGCGGCACCGGTTCAGGCGCCGGCACAGCAGCCGGGATCTTCGCACCTCCGGCATTTAATATGCCCTCAATCCGCTGGACATCACTGTCAATCTCCACACCTTCGGTCTTGTTCTCTCGCAGGCTTTTTAATAAATTAATCAAGGTATCAAAAGCAGAAAAAAGCGCATCCACGATCATGGCATTCAGCATCAACTCGCCATCCCGAAGCTTCTGGAGGAGTGTTTCCGCCTTGTGGGTCAATCCAACGACCTTTTTTAACCCGATGAAAGACGCGGTCCCCTTGATCGTATGCGCCGAACGGAACATCGTGTTCAGATCTTCCTGCGACATTGACGCCCCGCCCTTGATGGCTTTCTCGGCTTCCAGCATCTTCTCATTCAGGACCTGCAGGTGTTCATCGCTTTCCTGAAGGAATTCAGGAAGCATTTCCATGATGTCATCCGGAATCATCTCATTAGACATAACACAACCTCATATTTAACCGCAGGCGTATCGAAATAAAAAATGCCGCGTCTTCCTCATTCTCCAACAGCTCCAAGTTTTTCCAAAACATCGGGGATATGGAAAAGATCTTCCTCCACATCCACAGCCCCGGCCAGAACCGCCATCTTGGGCATCCCGTAAACAACACAGGTCGCTTCATTCTGAGCAACGACGAAAGCTCCCTTTTTATGCATTTTCAAAAGCCCCTGGGATCCGTCATTCCCCATCCCGGTTAAAATGATACCGACGGCATTGTTGCTGTAAAACTGCGCCACAGAATCAAACAGGGCGTCACAGGAGGGCGCAAAGCCGTTAATCTTATCCTGCCCCCCGATATTAAGGATCGTCTGTGTGCCGGTCTTTCGCACCCGCATCTGAAAACCTCCGGGCGCAATATAACAAAAATTATCCTCCAGCACCTGCCCGTTCCTGGCTTCCTGTACCTTAATCTTCCCCACGGAATTCAAACGGGCGGCAAAACTCCCCGTAAAACTCGGCGGCATATGCTGAACCCAGACAATAGGCTTAGTCTTCGCCGGCAGCCGTTTGATGATCTCAACCGCTGCCTGAACCCCTCCGGTAGATGACCCTACGGCAATCAGATCCACAACACGCCGGCCCGCCTTGCCGTTGGCAGCAAGATGGCTGTGAACCGGCGCGGCCGGGACGGGTTTGACGCCTGGCGCATGAAAACGGCTGCGCCGGGAAATATATTCCAGTTTCTGGATAAGCTCATCCGCCACCTCACTCATCCCGTGCGCACCGGATGCAGGTTTCGCGCAAAAATCCACCGCTCCATATTCCAGGGCCTTAAGTGTGACACTGGCGCCCTCGCGCGTCAAAGAACTGAACATAAAAACAGGTAACGGGCACTCCTCCATGATGCGGCGCAAGGCTTCCAGCCCGTTCATGACCGGCATCTCGCAATCCAGGATCAGGATATCCGGTTCCAGCGCCTTAACCTGCTCAATAGCTTCTTTGCCGTTTCTGGCCTCGCCGACAACCTCAACCTTGCCGGAAGCTTCCAGCGCTTCCTTCAGGACTTTTCGCAAAAACGGAGAATCATCGGCACTGACAACTCTAATCATCTGCTCACCTGTTGATCCGTTAATAATTATTTCTGATAAATCCCCGAAGCCACCTGCGTAAGCCCGCAACGCACATCATTCAGGCTTTCCGAAAGGCTGATCACGAAATGCCCGCCGGGCTTAAGGCTTCCCAAAACATTATCCACCACTTTCTGCTTGCTTTCCAAGTCAAAATAAATCATGACATTCCTCAAAAAAATAACATCAAAGTCTTTCTCAGCAAATGGTTTCAATAAATTGTGCTGAACAAAATGGACGCTGTTGATGATCGTATCGCTCAGCTTGAACTCTTTCCACATCCGGTGTTCCTGCCCCATAAAAGGCGAAAAATATTTTTCTTTGAGCGACGCGGGTATTTCTTTGATGCTTCTTTCCGAAAAAACACCTTCCCGCGCTTCATGGATAACATCACTATTAATATCCGACGCCATCAAATTGACCTTCCAACCCGGCCGGCCCTTGAAAAATTCACGGCACGCGATCGCCAGGGAATATACCTCCTCGCCGGACGAACTTGCCGCAGACCAGATTTTAAGCTGAAAACCGCGGTGCCCTCCGCGTTCAACAATGGACGGCAGGATCGTCTCATAAAAATAGTTAAACTGCTTGGTATGACGGAAAAAATACGTCTCATTCGTCGTCAACGCATTAATGAATATTTCAAGTTCCGGCGCCCCGTCTTTCTCCAGCCGGGGGATATACTCCAGAAAATGGCCAAGCTGAAGCTCTTCCAGCCTTTTTCTAAGCCGCGTCATAACCAGCGGCTTCTTGGTGGGCTTCAGAAGCACGCCGGTCCGCCGGTACATGATATCCTTGATCAGATTAAATTCCTTGTCCGTTATATCCAACATGCCCGTTCAAATATTCTTTTTTTGATTTATAAAACCTTAGAATCTACCAATGCCACCAATTGATTGATTTCCGGCTTGGATATCTCACCGTCAGATCCGACGCTTTTGCATTTCCAAATAAGCTCTTTTGTAATCAAGGAAGAAAACGCGATGCACGGGAGCCTCTTGAGGCGCGCGTGTTCCTTCACCCGTTTGATCAGGTGAAGGCCATCCACCTGCGGCATTTCAATGTCCGTAACCATCAGATGATAATACCGCTCCACACACTCAAAATCAGGCTGGGACGCCGCGGCATTTAACTTCTGCCACGCCTCATCACCATTGATGGTAGACTCGGTGCTGTACCCTGCCGCGTGCAGATGTTCAATAATGATCCTGCGAATAAAATCTGAATCATCAACGACCAGTATCTTTTTCGATGCCCGGTCAATAGCCGCCGGCGCGCTGTATTCATCGGCGCGGGGAACAGACAAGTGCGCCCGCGGATTGATGTGGGACGAAATTTTCTCAAAATCCAGGAGAAAAATCACTTTTTCATGAATTTTTATAATACCCACCGCATAACCCTGTTCCGTTTGAAGCATCTGCGACGGCTGCTCAACATCCTTCCAGGAAATACGGTGAATACGGGCAACAGAACCCACCCAAAAACCTACCGTAATTTTATTAAATTCGGCAATGATAATCCGGCTGATCTTTTTCTCAAACGGCAGGTCAACCTTGAGATGGCGCGCCAGGTTGATAACAGCGATGATTGACCCCCGCAGGTTGATCGCTCCCGCGATAGATGGGTGGGAATCGGGTACCGGCACAAGATCAATATCAGCCCGGATAATCTCCCGGACTTTTGCAATATTAATGCCGTAAAATGCTTCCCCGATAGAAAATTCAACAATCTCCAACTCGTTTGTGCCCGCTTCCAGAAGAATCCCGGTCTTATCATTATTACCCACGGTTCTCCCCTTGTATTTAATGATCAACCCGCATTAAACGCCGCAATCTCAGCCATGACATTGTCATGCATCTTTTCAAGATCCAGGATCACAATCATCCGCCCCTCCAGCTCACCCAATCCCTGCACATACGCGCGGTCAATGTTCATCTTGACCGTTGGCGCCGGATCAATCTCGGCCATATTAAATTTGACATTATCCAGGATGCAATCTACCACCAGACTGATCGGCACATTATCAATCGAAGCCACCAGGATCCGCGTTTCATGGGTAAACGCCTTATCGGAAAGACAAAACTTTTTTCTCAGGTCAAAAACGGGAATAATAATACCGCGGCTGTTGATAACCCCGAGAGAGAATTCCGGCATTTGCGGGATATTGGTGATCTTCGGCACCTTGATGACTTCCTGGATAAGCTGGATATCAATGGCGTATTCTTCATTGGCAAGTTTGAAACAAACAAACTGTTTGACAGCCGCCGCCTCAGAACCCGGTAATCTTTCCATACCCACCCTCTTTCTTAACGCGTCTAATAATCAGCACCATGCTTGCCGGCACGGAAAGAATCCTAACCCGCGCGCTGTAAAATAGGCTCAATCGCCAGCCTTAATTGTTCCGGTGTAAACGGCTTGACAACGTACCCCTGCAAATTCGGATTAGCCGCCCTCGCCTGAGCGATCTTATCCGCTGTTCCTTCCGTCGTAACCATGACAACCGGCACATCAGCGACAACCGGAACCTGCGCCACGCCCTCAACAAATTCCAACCCGCTCATATTCGGCATATTCCAATCACACAGCACAATGCCGATATCCTGAAAATTCTCCCCCAACGCGGCGATGGCCTCTAGGCCGTCACCGGCCTCCATGGTCTCATTGGTAAACCCCGCCTTGCGAATAATCTGGATGATCATCTTCCGCTGAACACTTGAATCGTCGACAACCAATATCTTCTTCATGCTGGCGTACTCCTTTCATTTAAAGCTATTTCCCTTTTTGGGGAATTTCTCCCATACAGGCTTCAATTACAATACACTTCTGATTCCAGAAAGTAAACGCTATCTCCTGTTTATGATAAAGCGCGTAATCAAACGGAATCCCTTCCGGCACAGAATTTTTTGCTTTATAAGGCGATGACATGGAAAGATTCACATAACCAAACCCCGCCAGCTCATTGGACACATTGCCAGCGATAATATTACAGAATTCCCCCACATTATCCATCATGACATTCTCGTTATCTGCTTCCGCTGCCGGGACACCAAAAGCTTTCAACAATTTTTCCCCTATGTCCTCTTTGACAAAAAGGACAAACGTCCCCACCACTTTATTTTTTTCAATATCCTTATCAGACAAAAAATAGTTTACATATGCAACATACGCGGCACCGTTAAATTTTTCCATCGGGAAAACACGCATGCGGCTCTGGTATTCAATAATGTTTTTTTCAATAACAGCGGGCTGTCCCGAGAAATCAACATGGAGCATTTTTTTAAACGTCTCCTGCACCACACCCATAATCGTTGTGTTTAAAACCTGCACATCAAATATTTTAGGCATATTATATCTTCGGTATCGTTATAAAATAAACCGGATATCCGCCGCGGATTAAACCCGGTACGCGCATAAAACGTTCATCTTTACTCCTGCCAGCATTACGCCTTCCCTGTGGCCGCCGACGTCTTGAATCGCGACATCATCTGCCGCAACGTCTCTGCCTGAGAGGACATTTCCTCCGCCGATGCCGCCAGCTGCTCAGCCGCAGACGCGTTCGATTCGGTAATGGACGTATTTTGTTCCATCGCGGCCGCCTGCTCCTGCGTGGCATGGGACACCGATTGCAATTGATCTGCAACCTTTTTTATATTTTCAGTAATACCTCTGACAATCTGACAGGCTTCCTGGGAAATCGTCACCCCGGCCTCCACCTGCTTCAGATTGGCTTTAATTAAATGCTGGATCTCCTTGGCCGATGTCGCCGACCGCTCCGCAAGCTGACGCACTTCATCTGCCACAACAGCAAACCCTTTCCCATGTTCACCGGCCCGGGCCGCCTCAATCGCCGCATTCAGGGCCAGCAGGTTGGTTTGGTCCGCGATATCCGTGATCAACTCCACGGCTTCAGCCATCTGCTGAGACCCCTTCTCAATCCCGGTCATGGCTTCAATATTACTCTCCATCGCCTTACCCGCCTTCTCGGCCTCCAGCGACATTCCCTGGGAAATTTGATTGGCATTTTTCACATTTTCAGCATTGGCCTGAACAGATGAAGAAAGCTCTTCAAAAGAGGCTGACTGCTGTTGCGCGCCATCCGCAATCTGCTGCGCCCCCGATGAAACCTCGTCGGTCGCCGCCATAAGCTGTTCCGCCAACGCCCGGACATTAACAATGATATCTTCAATCTTTCCCGCGAAAAGATTAAACCATTTCGCCGATTGACCCAGTTCATCTTTAAATTTATCATCCAGTCTTTTTGTCAAATCCCCGTCACCTTGCGCGATGTCTTCGAAAAGATGAACCATTCTTTTCAGTGATACTGAAATCGTATTAACAAATACAATGGAAAAAAAGAGTCCGATCACAAATGCCACGATCAATAAAATACCCAGGACCCGGCTGCCATTATCCAAAACCGATGCCAGAACAACCTTCCCGTGGCCGGCTTCTTTTGAAGATGCCTTTTCAAATTTGTCCATTGCCACCAGGATATTGTCGGAAACCTGTGCAAATTCCTGGCGCTTTGCCGCAATCTTGTCATCTATTTCAACAATCGCGTTAAGGCTTTTATCATATTCATCCAAAAGCCCCATGAGTTTGGTTTGAAAATCCTTGGGCAAACCGAACTGCCACATGGTCACTTCAAATTGTTTGATGTTTTTTTCCACCTCAGCGAGATTTTTCTTATCAAACTCCATCAAATAATTCTTTTCATACCGGCGGCACTGCAGCATGATAACAGTAAGTTCTGCCAGACCCTGCTTCTCGATTTCCGCCTCCACCGTCCGCACATCCGCGCGAAGCTTGTTTTGCAATCCGTTCGACGATGTCAGGCCCTTTTCTTTAAGCAGGGCAACACTTCCCTCAAAAAGCCGCTTGTACTGCCCGGCCTGCTCAAGCAATTTATTAATCTCACCTTTTTTAGACGCCTCACCCGCCAAAAAGGCAAGTTTCTTTAAACCCGCTTCAATATCCTGCACACTGGACAGGCACCGCAGCGCGGCAGATTCGTTCTTTTCAAGAAAAAATGTTGCCGCGTACATATTGCCGGCCATGACAGCACCCTTGGCTTGCGACGCCAGCTGGACTTCCGCCATATTAACATCCAGCATGGTCGTCACACTTTGATTCGCTTTTAAACTATTCATAACACCGATCCCGCAACAAACAAGGGTGATCAGCAAAATAGTAATAAATGCGACGCGCAATTTCAGCGACAGGCTGATGTCAGATATCTTCATGCTCGTCATCCGTGAAATTCCTTCCCGTTCATTATTTATTTGATTGCCACATACCCGCGGTTCTTGACAATCGCCTGCCCCTTGTCGCTCAAAGCAAAATCAATAAATTTTTGAACACCTTCCGCCGGAGCGCCGCGTGTCACAAAAAACAGCGTGCGCGTCATGGGATAGGAGCCATCCTTGATCGACGCCTCGGCAGGCGCAATGCCGTCAATCTTGACAACCTTAATATCGGCATTACCGCCGGCTTCCCCCGCCGCCATATAGCCTATGGCGTTAGGGATTTTGCTGATCGCCGGAATCATCGCCCCCGGATGTTTGACAGCAATATTTACCGCGAAATCCGTATCTTTCCCCAAAACTTTCTCCTTAAAAAGTTCCCGCGCCGCCAGAGCCGGCGGAACATTGAACGCGATTAACAGGTTAACATTCACCCATTACGCTTTAACTCAGGTATAAAACGCTTTCAAATCAGCTGTTGTGATGTCGACTTGAGCATTGTCTTTATTGACAACAACGGCAAGACCATCCATCCCGTAAGGAACAGCCACCATTCCCTGCGCGACCTCATCATCTTTCATCTTCCGGGTAATAAACGCCAATGACACGGTCCCTGCCGCACACGCCTGTATCCCGGCGCTGGTTCCGCCGCCTTGAATCTCAATGGTCTCTCCGCCGTCTTTCTGATATTCTTCGGCCAACGCCTTAACCAGCCCGATGGTCGTATCGGATCCTTGGGCCTTGATCTCGGCAGCAAAACCGAACCCCGCAAAACCGGCACACAAAATGCCTGCTAAAATCATCATCGGAATATTCTTCATAAGAACCTCTCTTTTTTATTGGCTCTTAATTATTCTTCTAAAATTTATAAATAAGCGACGTCTCGACGCGATTGTCGCCAGCCTGCGCCCTGTCAAGCCACTTTGTCTGGAATCTTTGAAATTCCAAACCGAGAACAAGGTCCTTGCTCAAATTATATTTCAAGTTCGTATAATACGTCTGATTGTACGCCCATACCGCCGTCTTGTCATAAGCCGTAAACGCGCCCATGTCCTCATTAACATTATCGACACCAGCGCCGGCATTAACTTCAAGCTTCTTGATCGGATTGTACGTCAACTCCATAAATCCGCCTTTCACGGCAATGGCTTTTGAATTTGCTGTCGGCACAGAAGCTGTTGCCGAAGAAGAACCGCCAGCAGTTTGTGCCGGCCCTCCCTGAAACTTGTTCAACCCGGAACCGGCAAAACCTTCACTTTTAAAGGCCAGCCAATCCGTAAACCGCAATGTCATCCCTACCGTCGTGGCATAGATCGGATCGCGTGCGGTGCCGCTTTTAGGCAGATTCAGCCGCCCGTACATCTCGCCGATACCAAACGTTGATTTAACTCCCAGTATCTTTGTTTCATACCCGGCATAAGCCGCCGCAACCGGCATCCCCGTATCCTCAATAAGCGGATCATCAGCGTCGACGATACCAATTTTAGTCGTCACCTTGCCGCCTAAAACTTCACCCCATTTATTCGTCAGATTAACCTGGGGATGGCGCGTACCGAGATTTCCAGCCCTATAGAGCGAACCCGGATTAAGAATATTCGAATTCAACGGAGCAAAGAAATCCCAGTTTTGTCCCGCATTGACCGCCCACGTATCAAAATCAATCTGCGCAAAG
>JBAXBM010000058.1:0-10575 GCA_037141995.1 Candidatus Omnitrophota bacterium | reverse complement strand
GCGCTGCCGCATAAGAACCCCAAAGTAAATATACTATTTAACCGTCAACGTGAAGCGCATGGCGTGACAGTGATTCCGACAAGTGTTGCCGTGCGCCGTTGTATGGGGACATTGCGCAAAGGCGGATTATTGGCGCTTTTAGGTGATCGTGACTTTGGGTCCTTCGGGATTCCGATAAATTTTTTGGGCCGGAAAACACTGATTCCCAAGGGGCCTGTTTTTTTTGCATGCCGTACCGGGGCGCCGATCATCCCCTGTTTTTTAACACCAGATGGAGACGGGCATTATACGATGGATATCGGCAAGCCGATTTATCCTCCGCCAAGGATGATGGATGGTGATGCGGATTATATGGCTATGATGAAGGCCTGTGTTGCCGTCATTGAAGAAAAAATCAAGGAAGCACCAACCCAATGGCTTATGTTCAGGGAGTTCGGCATTGAATTCTAAAATTTGTATTCTTATCCCGGCGCACAATGAGGCAAGAACCATTGTTGATGTGGTAAAAAATGTCAGGCAGATGGGATTTTCAGTTGTTGTCATTGATGACGGGTCGTCGGATGGTTGCGGCCGTATGGCTGAAGAAGCTGGGGCTGAGCTTCTTGTGAATTTTAAGAATCAAGGCAAGGGATTTTCTCTTCAGCGCGGCTTTGACCATGTAATGAGCTGCAAATATGAGGCCTTGATCACGATGGATGCTGACGGGCAGCATGCGGTCAGTGACCTCCCGGGTTTTGTCAGTGTTTTTGAAAAAGAAAAGCCGGATGTTATTTGTGGCAATCGGATGCAGGATCATCGGGATATGCCATGGGTTCGTTTTTTAACAAACTGGATTATGTCGGCCTTGATTTCCTTGGTTTGCCGCCAAAGGATTTATGATAGCCAATGCGGGTATCGCCTCATTCGCTGTGAGGTTTTACGGAATATCCAGCTTTCTTCGTCAGCATTTGAAATTGAATCTGAAGTCCTTATTAAGGCCAGCAAGAAGCGTTACCGCATCGCGTCGGTGCCGGTAAAGACCATTTACGGGGATGAGGTGAGCAAGATCAATCCTTTTTTTGATACGGTTCGTTTTCTTGTCTATATTGTACGGGAAATGTTTGTGCGTTGATGATGACAAATAAATTCTTCCGTTATGCCCTTCTTGTTTCTGTTGCCATCCATTGTGCATGTTTTATTTCTTTTTATCTGGCAAACAGAAATTTGATGTTTTTAAAGAAAACAAAAATGATAACCTATCATATCGTTAAAAAACCACGCGTCGAGCCGAAGGTTTTTGAACGCCGCCAGGATAAAGATGAGCCGCATGTGATGGAAAAGTTGAGCGAACCATTTTTTCCTCCGCCGAAAATCAGGGAAATGTCGACGCAGGAATCGCGCGGTCAGTTTTCTTCTCAGGATGTTAAGGGTGTGATGGACGGCGCGGATGTATTTGAGCGGAAGCCGGAACAGTTCATGGGGGCAAAGGTTACCAAGGCGGTGTCTGTTCCCATGCTCAAGTCGGAACGGATCAATACGCCGTCGTACGCGAATTATTACCAGATTGTTCGCAACCGTATCCGTGAACGGGCGTACAGCAATTATACCAAGCTTAGTGTGGGCGAGATTTTTGTTACTTTTATCATTAAGTCGGATGGGACGCTTTCGGGTTTGCAGATTCTGGATGACAAAAGTACGGCTAACAATTTTTTGCGAGACGTGGGGTTGAAAAGTGTGCGTGAAGCCGCTCCGTTTCCTGCATTTCCAAGGGATCTTGTTTATCCTGAATTGACGTTTAATGTGTCTATTTCTTTTCAATACCGTGAAGAATAGGTAGAAACGGTTCATTTATTAACCTGATGACAAGAGGTGTTTTATGGGTGATGACAAATGTATTGATGAATCATGGAAAGAGGCTGTGGGTGACGGAAAGTCCGGCGGCTGTGCCGAAGGATGCGGTTGTTCTCAGGATGGCTGCGGTGGATTGGAAAGCGGCGAAGGCTGTGGTTCCGGGTGCGGCTGCGGTGAGGGGCAGCATGGCGATGTCGAGGTTAATTTTTTTAGTTATATCACGACCATCGGGTACCAGGCCATGATTTTTCTGGGAGAGATACCGAATCCTTCAACCGGTGAAAATGAAAAAAATCTCCGTCAGGCGAAATTTATCATTGATACCATTGAAATGCTCAAGGAAAAGACCCTCGGCAATTTGAATGAGCAGGAGAGCGCATTCATTGAGGGGACACTGGCGGAACTCCAGGCTAAGTTTGCGGAATTGACGCAGGAAGAAGGACAGGAGTGAGATGCCTGTTAAAAAAGTAACAGATGATATGCCTGATCGTTTGAGGGCGCTGGCGGATGGTTTTTTATCTGCAGGCGTGGATGCGTTATTGGTGACAGCGGATTCGGACCTTCATTATCTCACCCGATATCCGGCACGGGATGCCTGGCTGTTGATAACATCGGCCCGGGCGTATTATATTACGGATGCCCGCTATATCAGTGAAGTGAGTCATGTTATAAGGGGTGTTGCTGTTGTCAGATTTGAGAAATCGCTTGCTGATGAGGTGATGCGCATCTTGCATAAGGCAGGGGCAAAGCGATTGGGAGTTAATGAGCGGCATTTGACTGTCAGCCAGTATAATAAGTTAAAAGTTTTATCTGCTGGAAAAGTAGTGTTGAAGGCAGCTGATGGTTGCGTGACGGCATTACGGGTGATTAAGGATTCGGAGGAGTTGGCGCTGATACGACAGGCCATTGAGTTGGATTTGGCGGCATACCGGTATATTGAAAAGTTCATTCAGCCCGGTGTTACGGAAAATGCGCTTTTAAAAAAGCTGGAAGGATTTGTGCGCCGCCATTCAGCAGGTTTTGCATTTGATCCGATCATTGCTTCCGGGCCGAATTCGGCCTTCCCGCATGCGCGTGTGACAGATCGTCAGTTGTGTCATAACGATACTGTTCTCATAGACTTAGGCATGGATATCAAAGGCTATAAGTCTGACTTGACACGTATGTTTTTTTTGGGTAAAATGCAACCCTCTTACAAGAGGATTCTTGCTGTTCTTAAGGAATCTCAAGGTGAGGCGTTGCGATTCATTAAGCCTGGAGTTTTGGCCAAAGACGTGGATGCCAGGGTGCGTTCTTTTTTGAAGGGGCACGGGTTGGCTGAATATTTTAATCATTCTCTGGGGCATGGGGTTGGTTTGGATATTCATGAGTTGCCAAGGTTGTCTGTTAAGAGTGATATGGTTTTAGAGGAAAATATGGTCTGTACGGTAGAGCCGGGCGTTTATTTTCCTGGGAAATACGGGATCCGGCTTGAAGAAATGGTATTGATAACAAAAAATGGATGCGAGGTTTTGAGTGGCAATCACAATCAATGAAGTTGAAAAAGGCATGGCGCTGAAGGTGGACAATGAAATTTGTACCATCATGGATTTTAATCATGTAAAGCCCGGCAAGGGGAGTGCTTTTGTTCGTATTAAATTGCGTTATGTTAAGAGCGGGTTCACGGTAGAACGTACGTATCGTTCAGCTGAAATACTTGAAGATGTTCCCCTGGAAGAAAGAAAGCTGCAGTATTTGTACAATGCGGACGGGATGTATCATTTTATGGATCAGACCACGTTCGAGGAGCAGCGGGTTTCCAGTGATGAGCTCGGTGATAACGTGATAAAGTTCCTGCTTGATAATATGGAGATCAGCGGTTTTGTGTACCAGGATAAGATCCTGAAGGTCGCGTTGCCGAATTTTATTATTACAAAGATTGTTGAGACAGAGCCCGGTGTGAAAGGGGATTCGACAAAATCTAACACTAAGCCCGCCAAGATTGAGACGGGCGCAACCATCCTCGTGCCACTGTTCGTGAATGTCGATGAAGAGATCAAGATTGACACACGTAACGGGGAATATGTCGAAAGGGTGAAACGATGAATCTTAAAGAATTGAAAGAAATGGTTCAGCTCATGAATGAAAATGGGCTTGCCGAGTTAGAGATTGAGCGTGAAGGGACAACGATAAAGCTTAAGAAGACGCAAGAGCCGGCGCATGCCCCTGCGGTGGCGTATAGTATCCCGGCAATTCCGGCAGCTAGGCCGTTAGCGGAGCCTTTTGTGCCAGTGCCCGCACCAGCTGCGGTGGGGAATTTGAAAGATATTAAATCGCCGATGGTGGGTACATTTTATCGCGCGCCGTCACCTGAATCGGCTGTGTTTGTGGAGATCGGCCAGACGGTTGAGGTTGGACAGGTTGTTTGTATTGTGGAGGCCATGAAGCTGATGAATGAGATCAAGTCGGACGTTCGTGGGAAGGTTGTTGAGCTTTGTGTAGATAATGCTGAGCCTGTTGAGTTCGGGCAGGTGCTTTTCCGCGTTGATCCCGCGCAATAAATAAACCTCCAAAGAGACCTTTTATGTTCTCCAAGATTTTGATAGCTAACCGCGGAGAGATCGCTCTCCGCATTATTCGCGCCTGTAAAGAACTTGGCATATCAACGGTGGCTGTTTATTCGGAAGTGGACCGCGATTCGCTGCATGTGCGATTTGCTGATGAGGCTGTTTGTATCGGGAAAGCTTCAAGCCTTGAAAGTTACCTGAATATCCCGGCCATTATTTCTGCGGCCGAGATAACGGATGTCGAAGCGATCCATCCCGGGTACGGATTCATGTCCGAGAATGCGCACTTTGCCGAGATTTGTGAATCGTGTAAGATTCAGTTTATCGGGCCCACACCGGAAACAATTCGCATGATGGGCGATAAGATCATGGCCAAAGAAACCGCGCGCAAGGCCGGCGTTCCCTTGACGCCCGGCGGTAAGGGTATTGTGAAGAGCCCGGAAGAGGCGCTTGAGATCGCTAAGCAAATCAGGTATCCTGTTATCATTAAGGCGACGGCAGGCGGCGGCGGGAAGGGGATGCGCGTGTGCCATAATGATGTCACACTGGTTAATTCCCTCAAGATGGCGCAGGCTGAAGCCGAGGCGAATTTTAAGAATCCCAATGTTTATATTGAGCGTTATGTCACAGATCCTCGGCATGTTGAATTCCAGATCCTTGCGGATTATCATGGCAATATTATTCATTTGGGTGAGCGTGATTGTTCTGTCCAGCGCCGTCACCAAAAGTTGATTGAAGAATCCCCTTCGCCGGCTTTGACTGAGAAACTTCGCAAGAAAATGGGTGAGGCTGCGATTAAATGCGCCAAGGCGGCGAATTATCGCGGTGTCGGCACTGTTGAGTTTCTTCTTGATAAGAATGAAGATTTCTTCTTTATGGAGATGAATACGCGTATTCAGGTTGAGCATCCGGTAACCGAGATGGTTACGGGGCTTGATCTTATCAAGGAGCAGATCAGGGCGGCAGCCGGTATCAAGTTAAAGATCAAGCAGGAAGATGTGAAGCTTCAGGGGCATGCCATCGAGTGCCGTATTAATGCGGAAGATCCGGATAATAATTTTATTCCGTCTCCCGGCAAGATTGAACAGCTGAATATTCCCGGAGGCCCTTGTGTGAGGGTTGATACCCATATTTATTCGGGTTATAAGATTAGTCCTTATTATGATTCAATGGTGGCCAAGCTTATTGTTCATGGCCGTGACCGTGCCGAGGCCATTCGTATCATGCGTCGCGCGCTTGATGAATTTTATATTGCGCCCATTAAAACGACGATTCCCCTGCATATGCAGATCATGAATGATCCGGCTTTTGTTCGCGGGGATATTTCCACGCATTTCCTTGAAAAAATGGCCAAGAAAGAGAATTAATATTTCTTGTGCGCTGGTGGCGGTGTCTAGAAAACATAATTTGGGTTGGAGGAAAGTATGAGGCCGGAAAACAAGGTGAATCTGGGGATTATTCAGGTGCACAAGCGAGTGATTTCCGATATCTGTACTGCGGCGATCCTTGAGATTGACGGGGTTGCGATGTGCCGCCATCCGTTCCTTGAGGATATTTTTAGTTTGTGCGGCAAGCATAAGAATTCTGCGGTTGATGTCCGGTTGGATGCGGCGGGGCATGTGAGTGTGGTGGTTAGGGTGCTGGTTCGTTACGGCATTAATCTTGCGGATGTTTCGCGTCGTATTCAGGATGCGGTTATGACAGCGGTAGAGAAAATGGCAGATATCAATCTCAGGGATGTTGATGTCAGTATCCAGGGTATTGAAAGGGGCTAATGTATGCGATTTTTTATCCGGTTGGCGATTTTTTTTTATATTATAGTGATCTGTGTTTCTGGATTAACGGCGCTGCTTGTTTTGGCGCATGGTGTTGATTTTAATCAATACCTTGATTTTCTTGAATTCATTTATTTGAATGGGAAAGCCAACATGATTTCTATCGGCATTGTTACTGTGACGATGCTGCTGGGGCTTGCGTTTGCTCTTATCATTTATGGGACGCAGGAGAAAGAGCGTATCATTCATTTTGACAATCCTTTAGGGCGTGTGACAATCTCTCTTTCAGCGCTGGAAGATTTGATCCGCCGCCTTGAAATGCATATGCCTCAGGTTAAAGAGATCCGGCCGGATATTGTTTCGACCAAAAAAGGGCTGGATATTGATATACGGCTTGTATTACGTTCTGTCGGTAATATTCCCGAGATGACTGCTACCATGCAGGATATCATCAAGCGCAGGATCCAGGACGTGATCGGCGGGGAAGAGCGGGTTAATATCCGCGTTCACGTGGTGAAGATTGCACCGGAGAATCATGCCAAGGGTGTTGGCCGTGCGGATGATGACGATCTTATCGGACCGCTGCCATTTCACGGGTACAGGAGCTGATATGAAGAAAATTGGTATTCTCACCGGAGGGGCGGATTGCCCAGGATTAAATGCGGTTATCCGTGCTGTTGTTTATAAAGGGATGCAGGAAGGTTATGTTATTACCGGTATCAAGAACGGCTGGCAAGGGTTGATTGACAATGACGCGCGGGTGCTTGATGCGCGCGCGGTTTTTGGTATTTTGGATCGTGGCGGCACCATTCTTGGGACCAGCCGGATAGATCCTTTTCAGAATCCTGAAAGCATTGAAAAAATCCGTGAAAATTATAAACGCAATGGCATGGATGCGGTGATTGCTGTCGGCGGTGAAGTTACGCTGGGAATCGCGCATCAGCTTCAAAAGCAGGGGGTTGTTAAGGTCGTTGGTATCCCCAAATCCATTGACAATGCCCTTTCCGGTACCGACTATGCGTTCGGGTTTGACACGGCGGTTCAGATCGCTACGGAGCAGATTGACCGTTTGCATACAACGGCTGAAAGTCATCATCGCATCATGGTTATTGAGGTGATGGGGCAGCATACGGGTTGGATTGCTGTTGAGGCTGGCCTTGCCGGAGGTGCCGATATTATTTTAATCCCTGAGGTTGTGGTTGATATTTCCACGGTGTGCGAGGCTATCCGCAACCGGCATCGCCGGGGGAAATCCTTCTCCATTGTTGTTGTTGCTGAAGGTGCGCACATTGACGCACCTGGCGTGGTTATTGAAGGGCCCGAAAAGCGCAGGTTCGGCAGTGTCGGGGAGCGTTTGGCCAAAACAATTGAGGATATGACGGGCTATGAAACGCGTGTCAGTGTTTTGGGTTATATTCAGCGAGGTGGTTCTCCGACAGCTTTTGACCGCATCTTAGGTACCCGTTTTGGGGTTAAGGCGGTAGAGCTTGTCAAAGAAGGGATGTTCGGACAGATGGTGAGTTATCAAAATAATAAAATTCGTTCAGTGGATCTGGAGATCCCGGTCACTAAACGAAAGTTTGTGGATCTTGCGCTTTATCAAATTGCTAAGGTTTTTTGTGCGGAGTGACAATAATATGCAAAATAAAATTCGTGCTATCATCGAGAGTTCCGTAGAAGTAAAGCAACAGGCGTTGGAACGTAATGCAGGGGTGATTGAAGCGATTATCACAGCCAGCATCCTTTGCCTTAAGAACGGCGGGACTCTTTTCTTCTTCGGCAATGGAGGATCAGCAGCTGACAGCCAGCATGTGGCAGCTGAGTTCATTGGCCGTTTCCAGAGAGAACGCCGGGCACTGGCAGCCATGGCATTGACAACGGACACGTCCATTCTCACGTGCCTGGCGAATGACTACAGTTATGATATCGTATTTTCACGTCAGCTTGAAGCTCTTGGCAAAAAAGGTGATATGGCTTTTGGCATATCAACCAGCGGTAAATCTTCAAATGTTATTAAGGCGTTTCAGGCGGCTAAAGACAGGGGCATGTTAACGGTTGCTTTTACCGGAGGAGACGGCGGTCCTCTCGCGGCGAGTGCGGACATGAGTGTTGTTGTCCCTTCCCGGGTGACGGCGCGTATTCAGGAGTCGCACATTACGATTTTTCATGCGATTTGTGAGATTGTGGAGGGGGCTTTTATTTTATGACAACGCGTCATAAAGTTTTGAAGATATCTGCTCTGTTGCGTAAACTAATATCATTGCGTTCTCAGGGGCGGGTGATTGCGTTTACCAATGGTTGTTTTGATATACTTCATTATGGTCATGTGAGTTATCTGGAAGCCGCTAAAAAAAAGGATCGTATCCTTATTGTTGGTATGAATAGTGATCTGTCTGTACGCGGGCTGAAAGGTCCCGGGCGGCCCATTGTTCCCCAGGATCAGCGCGCAGCGGTCCTGGCGGGGCTTGCCAGTGTTGATTTTGTTGTTTTATTCGATGAGCCGACGCCGTATGAACTTATCAAGGCCGTGAAACCCGATATCCTGCTGAAAGGTGCGGATTGGAAGGGGAAAGAGGTTGCCGGAGGTGATGTTGTCAGGGCGAATGGCGGCCGTGTTGAATTTGTTACATATATTGAGCGGCTTTCAACAACTAATATTGTTGAAAAAATCCGCCAGCAGTCTGGTCTTGTATGACGGTTGATAAAGTCATGCGCCTTGTGGATGCTAATTATAATCGAGCCAAGGAAGGCTTGCGGGTTTGTGAAGATATTTTTCGCTTTGTGCGGGATGACCGTGAGGTTACAGCGCGTTTGAAACAGGTGCGTCACGGCTTGACTGCGGCGGCGGATATTGTCGGATTTAAGGCGATCCTTGCGGCCCGGGATATCGGTCATGATGTGGGGCGGGCTACCATCGCTGAAGAATCGGCGCGCGGCAGTGTTGAAGACATTTTCTTTGCCAATATCCAGCGTGTTAAGGAGTCGCTCAGGGTTCTTGAGGAATTCGCGAAATTGAGTGACAAAAAAGCGTCGATGGCATTTAAGGAATTGCGGTATACCGTCTATGAAATTGAAAAGATATCCTTGGAAAAATTGCAGCCTTTATCTGATTTTGGATGCCGGGGTTTGTGATTATTCGAAGCTTTGGGAGGTCTTTCAGGCTGGCGTCAACAACGGGGTTGACATTGTGCAACTTCGTGATAAATTGGGAAATGTTCCGGAGGTGATTGAATTCACCAGGCGTGCCCGGTGTTATTTGAAAAGTGCTATTCCCTTTATTGTGAATGACCGTGCGGATCTGGCGCTTGCTGCTGGTGCTTCTGGTGTTCACGTCGGGCAGGATGACCTGCCGGTGGCTATGGCAAGGCAAATTCTTCCCAGGTCTTTTGTTGTAGGGAAATCATGTCAAACGCTGGCACATGCGATGGCGGCCCAGGCTGAAGGCGTGGAGTATATCGGGTTTGGGTCGGTCTTTAAAACAAAGACAAAGCCGGAACGGTTGCCGATGGATTTGGGGCTTTTGCGTGAGGTGGCTGACACTGTAAAAATTCCTGTTTTTGCCATCGGGGGGATTACGCGGAATAATATAGGTATTGTCCGGGCTCAGGGTGTCCGGCGGGTAGCTGTTTGCCGTGAAATTCTTTTAGCGCGGGATCCAGCCAAGGCGGTTAGGGAGTTTAAGTCGGCATTGGTTGTTGATCGTTAGCAATGATATTTATGCGAGAGTAATTCAGTGGTAGAATGCCAGCTTCCCAAGCTGGCTACGCGGGTTCGATTCCCGTCTCTCGCTCCAAATTTAAAAAATGGCCTCTAATATCTGGAAATTTCTTCAGTATGGCGTTTGTATCGGCACCGTTGTGATGATGACGGGGTGTGTGCCGCGCAAACCGCTTCTTATCCCTGTTGTTACGCCGATAGCTGTTGAGAAAAAAGGCGTTCAGCACAAGGTGCGCAAAGGTGAAACGTTATGGCGCATCGCTAAAACATATAAAGTTTTTGTTGAAGATATTATTCAGTCTAACGGTATCCCCAATGCCGCTTCCATCGAAGAGAATCAACTTATTTTCATACCGGGTGCCGATCGCGTTTTGGATATTCCCGTGTCGACGCCGACGGACAATGACAGTGATTACGCCTGGCCTGTTAAGGGAAAGGTGATGGCTTATTTCGGGGACCGCAAGGGGGCCTGGACGAATGAGGGCATAGATGTGCGCGTGGCTGAAGGCGAGTTCGTCAGGGCAGCCCGTTCCGGGCGCGTGGTTTTTGCGGATCATTTGCCGGGGTACGGCGTGACAATTATTCTGGACCATGGTGACGGTTTTTCGACGGTGTATGGTCATAACGCCAAGGTTATGGCGGGGCTTGGTGATTCTGTTTTACGGGGTGACAAGATTGCGCAAGTCGCTCGTGAAGGAGAATTGACG
>JBAXBM010000057.1:0-10600 GCA_037141995.1 Candidatus Omnitrophota bacterium | reverse complement strand
CCCTGGTCATGGTCGTGCAGCTCACCGGCATTCTCCGGCGTTATGCTGTCACATGCACCGCATCAACCGTCTTCAATAAACCATCAACAACTCCCTCACACCTAACCGCCCTTATCATGGGCTTTCTCATGGGTGTCAATATCTGCCCGCCTTTTCTGCTGTCTTTAAGCTATGTTGTTTCCCTGCACGACATCCTGGACAGCATGCTTTATTTTACAATTTTCTTCTTCATCAGCTCACTTTACTTCCTGCCCATGGTTTTTGTCGGCATGCTCGCCAGGATCAACGAAATCCAGCGCATAGCGCGCCTGTCTGGTATCATAACAGCAGGACTTTTTATCGCTTACGGGATATATTCCATCACAGGACAGATTTCAACAGGAAGGTGACTCCATCATGTTCAGCGGAAAATGGATTGAAAAGATTGACCGTTGGGGAGCATGGATCCTCTTTTGCCTGATTCTGCTCTTTTTTGTGACCGGCTATGGCATGACCAAACAAATCATGGATCCGGCACTGGCCAAATACATCCATACCCAAATTTTACCGATCCCTCTTTTCATTTTTTTCATGATTCATGTTATGAAATCACTCTATAAAAAACTTAAAAGCTGGCAACTGTTCACCAACGCGCACTGGCTTAACGTCTATCTTTACCTTTTTGTTTGTATTATAACCGCTCTTTTTATCTGGCTTCATTTCCGGTGACCCATGCCTGATCTGTTAAAGAAAATACTTGCCATCCTTTTTATGTTCACGGTCCTGGGTTCAGCTGCCGCCGTCATCATGCACCGCGAAGAAATCGTCAACCGCGAGGAGAATCCCTTGAAATTCCATGAAGCGCTCTACTATAAAAAATCCGTCGGCAATATTATCCAATGCCAATTATGCCCGCATCAATGCGTACTCGCCCCCGGTCAATACGGCCGCTGCAAGGCCCGCAAAAATATTGCCGGCCGACTTTATTCACTGGTATACGGCAAAATCGCCACCTGGCATGTCGACCCCATTGAAAAGAAACCGTTCTTCCATGTCCTACCCGGCAGTCAGGCATTCTCGATCGCAACTACCGGCTGTAACCTCCGCTGCCTCTTTTGCCAAAACTGGGAAATATCCCAAACACTGCCGTTTGACATCAAAACACAAAACGTCTCACCGGAAGAAATCGTCGAACAAGCCCGTCAGCGCGGGGCCCAAGCCATTGCTTTCACGTACAGTGAACCCACCATCTCATTTGAATATGTCCTTGATATCGCTAAATTAGCCAAAGCGGCCGGCATCAAAACACTCATGGTGAGTAACGGCTACATCGCCCGGGAACCCCTGCTGGAACTTCTCAAATATATTGATGCCTATAAGATCGACTTCAAAGGCTTCGACGAAGAATTCTACACCCAACTGACCGGCGGGCATTTACAGCCGGTCCTTGATACCATGAAAACGATCCATCAAAGCGGGGTGTGGCTGGAGATCGTAACCCTGCTCGTCACCGGTCAGAACGACAAAGATGACCAGATCCGCTTCCTTGTCCGCTGGGTCAAAGAAAATCTCGGCACCGAGGTGCCCCTGCATTTCTCGCGTTTCTCACCGCAATACAAGATGCTCAACGTTCCGCCGACACCGCCGGAAACTGTCATCCACGCCCGCGCCATAGCCATGGAAGAAGGGCTGGAATACGTCTACACCGGCAATATCGCCTACGCCCCCGGTGAAACAACGTTCTGCCCCGGTTCAGATGAAAAAGCGGTCATCCGCCAAAACATGTTTACCACTTATAACGGCCTTGATCACGGCGTCTGTGCCAACGGCAAGAAAATCCCGGGGATATGGGATTAAGTTTTCCCCGCCGCACTGATCCTTTCAAGGACCACAGCAAGTATGATATTAATCAGGGTCAAAAATAAAAGTGTTTGATAAATACCGTAAACGGGAATCATAAACATGCTGATGCCGAGCGCCCCGGCGGCTGAACCGATAAGGTCTGCCGTATAAACAGCCCCGGCCTGGACACAGCCCTTGCGCTTCAACATATTAACCAGAGAAAATTCAATCCCGGCAAGCCCCCCAATCCCCGCCCCGGCGCTGATCCATAACCACGGCGGCGGCATCCACCGGCCTTGTGCCGCCAGCCACATCCACACGGATCCGCACAAAAAATAAACCGCCATCCACGCATGCAGGCCTGCCAGACGGATAAATTTCCCTGATGAATACCTGTGCCCCCATAATGTCCCCGCTGCCGCGCCCCCCATGAACGCTACAATGACCCATGCCATGTTGTCATACAAGTCGCCGTAAAAAACCTGAAACCCATAAATAAGAATAACCTCTGCCGACATCAGCGAAAAACCGCCGGTAACCATCGCCGTCAAGCCAAGCCACCTTTCACGGGCATCCATCCTGACTATCCATAGCGGCAGAAGCAACATCGCCCCGGCGACCACCAACAGGCAAAGAAAATCTGTGCGTGCCCCTACAGCAACCACCCCGGCCAGATTCTGATGAAAGATATTCAGCCAGCCGATAAAATTATACCCATAGCCTCGCGGGTAAAGGTCTGCGTTAAACTTTACCGTGCTGTTGCTCTTAAATAAATCTTCTGCCTTTTGAATCCGGTCTGTTGCATACCGGTCAACTATCACCGCCGGCGTAACAAAGTAACTGTTGATCGCCCTGTCCTTCAGCCGTTGAACAGATGCCTGCGGATCCCGATTTAAATCTCCGGCGGAAGCTAGGACAAGAAGCATGTCTTGCGGCAGGACAAGCACCGATGAGAAGTTCCTGCTCACGGTTTTATACAGCGACGCCCCGCAATCCGCCTGGGGCCCTGATACAAAATTCGGCGGCCATGTTACCTGCAAGCCGATCACCCCACCGGGCTTCATGTGCCGACGCACTTCTCTAAAAAACTCATCCGTGAAATACCGGTTGATGAGCGCTGTTGACGGAGATGGAAGGTCAAGGATAACAACATCCAGATCAAACGGCAGGCTCATGAAATGCTGCCGGAGATCTCCTTCCAATAGCTGTACGCGCTTATCCTCAAGCATCCGGCGCAGCGCCGGCAAATAAATACCGGCCACATCGATCATGGCAGGGTCAAGTGCCGCATAATATACCTTCCGGGGCTTGTGCTGTAAAATCTCAGGCAGCCCATCCCCCAGGCCGGTGCCGATCAAAAGAACGTTGCGGGGATCCGGATGCGCCAGCATGGTAAAATGCGCAAGTTTTTCATGCGCCACCCCAGCCTTATCGCTCCCGACACATAACCCGCTCTCATAAAAATTAAGCTGACCTGCCGAACGTGTAACAGCCAGGTTGCCGTAAATTGAATTCCTTGTTTCTACCAGCTGCTCCCCGGGGAATCTCAACGCCGTGCTTTCAGCATTAAATATTTCCGAAAAAATCAGGCACATAATCCCCAGGCAAGCTGCCGCGCCAGCCGCCGCAAGAAAATATTTCTTGACCGGCATCTTCCCTGCCGATATCAAGATACCAACAACCATAACATTCAAAAAAACAAGAAGTGACACTCCCTGAAATTCATTCCACCCGATGAGTATATACGTGAACACCAGCCCCCCCGCGACAAATCCTGCGGCTTCATAAAAATAGGCAACTCCCGCAAAACCCCTGTCATCTTTACCCTCATAAAATTCCTGTCCCCATTCAACCGCCGCGATAAAGTGAGCGCCAATAACAAGGCAAAGCGGCAGGACGACGAAAAAAGAAAAAATGACGGCCGGCATAAGATCAGGGATCTGCCCGGCAACACCTGTCAAGGAACTATAGCCGGCACGGATGCCAAGGATCACCGCAGGGAATAAACAGGCTTCCAGCAAATGACAACTGATCAACAACGGCAACCCGCGCCATTGGCCCTTAACACATCTGACAGCCATGCTTCCGGCGCCAACACACGAAAGCCAGGCAAAAAGAATCCACCCAATAAAGAACTCATTCCCGTAAAAACTGACAACAAACACACGGGCCAGCACCACCTGCATGACAAGAGAAGAAATCCCCAGAATAAACAGCGGAATAAAAATTATAAAATTCGGGATAAAATTCCAATTAGACATTGTGCTCCTGCGAAATTGAAATAAACTATATACAGGCTTAAGAATCATTGTCCAATATTTATAACCAGGAGGAAATCATGGGTGATAAGGATCCTAAGAACAAGGTCAAGAAAGCCAAGACCGCAAAAAAGAAGTAACTGTTACTTTCTTTTTTCACACCTTCGGGGCAAGCCTGATCCGTCATGCTTGCCCCTTGGTCTTTAAACATCATGGCCCATGAGCCTTTTAATCTCAGACTCTAACTGTTCCCTGATTCCCCCATCGGTTACCGGAAGCAACTGCAAAGCCTTTTGACACGCCTTAAGGGCCTCCGTATAACGCCCCAGCGCCTCATACGCATCAGCCATATTTTCCCATGTCACCGCGCGCTCCGGCTCAAGCGAAAGCGCCTTCTCAAAACATATTAGCGCTTCCGTCGGGCGGCCAAGTTTATTAAGAAGCCATCCTTTGTTATGATGGATCGTCGCATAATCCGCCTCAACGGCAATACCCTGATCAAAGACCTCCAGGACGCCCTCGATCTTGCCCATCTCAACCAGGCATAACGCCATATCGTTATACGCAGCGCCGTCGTACGAATTAAAGATCAGCGCCTTCTTAAGAAAATCAACCGCAACAAGCGGGTGCCCCTCAACGATCGCCTCCTGGGCACGAAAATACATCGCCTCTCCGGGGCATTCCTCCTCTCCCGCCAGACGCAGACCTTCACCAATATAATGATAAGCACGGGCCAAATCATAGAACGTGATCGCATGATCAATGCAACGCCTTAATTTTGTAAAATAGGGATGATTCATACGTAAAATTATTCTATCCTGCCGATTCAACAATTCAATACCAGTACAGCATATCAAAAATAAGCTCTACCAACAATTCCTCCTGCAATCTTATGATACAGCGCACCCTCTTCTTGCATTTTAGCCGATGTTGACTTAAGATGTGCCACATGTTATTAACCATCAACGGACAACCATGCACCCTGCCCGATGGCTTATCCCTGGAAGATGTTATCCAGCGATTTGCCGCTGATCCAGCGCTGATTGTCGCTGAACTCAACGGCGCCATCATTGCTGCACCGCTTCGCCGCAGTCAGGCCCTATCTGAAAATGACACCATCGAACTTATCGCCTTCATGGGAGGAGGCTGAAACCATGCCTGACGATTTTCTTCTCGGCGGCAAAATATTCACATCCCGCTTTCTTCTGGGTACAGGCAAATTCAGCAGCAAGAAAGACCTTCATGCCAGCATCCTGGCATCAGGCACACAAATCGTAACAGTCGCCCTGCGCCGCATTGACTTAAATAAAAACGAAGATAATATCCTTTCACATATTCCGTCCAATATCATCCTTCTGGCCAACACATCCGGCGCAAGGACAGCTGACGAAGCCGTACGCCTCGCGCGGCTGGCCAGAGCCTCGGGGCACGGCCATTGGGTTAAAATCGAAGTCATCAACGATTCCAAATACCTTCTGCCAGACAATGAAAGCACTATCTCAGCAACTAAAATACTTGCCGCAGAAGGATTTACAGTCCTGCCCTATATTTCTCCGGATATTTACACCGCACGCCGGCTGGTTGACGCCGGAGCTGCCGCGGTTATGCCCCTCGGCTCTTTTATCGGGTCAAATCAGGGCCTGCGGACCCGTGAATTCATCAGGGTATTGATTGAAGAAATTGACATCCCGGTGATCGTGGATGCCGGGATCGGCGCGCCCTCCCACGCCTGTGAAGCCATGGAACTTGGCGCCGCTGCTGTTTTGGTCAATACCGCGGTTGCCGGCGCAGATAACCCGCCTTTAATAGCCCAGGCCTTTGCGCAGGCTGTTACTGCCGGGCGCACGGCCTATCTGAGCGGCCTCTCGGGGCAACACGCCACGGCTAATGCCTCATCCCCTCTCACAGGATTTTTATTCGAACAAAACCAGAACCGGGACTGAAACTTGATTGAATCATGATATCAACCCTATCCCCTGAAAAAATTAAGGCTGTCCTTGAAGACACCAACCGGCAAAACATCGAACAGCTTGCAGTTACTGCCCGACGGCTGACGCGCCAATACTTCGGGAGGGCTATCGGGCTTTATACCCCTCTTTATTTATCCAACTTCTGTTCAAGCCACTGTACCTATTGCGGCTTTCACCGCCAGCACGCCATCACCCGGCGAAAACTCACACCGGTAGAAATGCACCTTGAAATGCAGGCTATCTCCAAGCTTGGAACACAAAATATTCTTCTTTTGACCGGTGAATCCCCGCAGGCAACGCCCTTGGAATATCTTGTTACAGCGATCTCCATCGCTAAAGAATATTTTCAGGGCATCGGGCTTGAAATATTTCCCCTCTCAGAAGAAGGCTACCGGAAACTCTACCAAGCCGGTGCCGATAGCCTCACACTTTACCAGGAAACATATGACCGGGATTGTTATAAAACCGTGCATTTAGCCGGAGAAAAACAGGATTATATGTTCCGGCGCCAGGCTCCGGAACGGGCCGCTAAAGCCGGCCTGCGTCAGATTTCTTTAGGCGTACTCCTTGGCCTCGGCCCCCTAGCCGAAGATCTTTTTCACCTTTATGAACATGTGCAGGAACTTGAAAAAAATTTCCCCGGCATTGAATACAGCCTGTCATTCCCCCGCCTGCGGACCATCAAAACCAAAGAATTCGCCAGCGCGTGCATTGACGATACCACCTTTGTCAAAATCCTGTGCCTCACACGCCTAGTATTCCCCCGCGCAGGCATCAATCTTTCCACCCGTGAAACCGCGGCCCTGCGCAACCGCCTGCTTGACATATGCGTCACGCGCGTATCCATCGGATCAAAAACCGGCGTCGGCGGCTATGCCGCAGATGAACCTTCCAGCGACCCGCAATTTGATATCGCTGATGACCGCAGTGCCTCAGAACTTATTCAGCACCTTAAAGATCACGCCTTCGATCCGGTCTTTACCGACTGGCGCAAGATCGAAAACTTCTAAAAAACAAGGCTCGGCTTTATTAACCGGGCCTTGTAATATCCTTACACCAATTTGTTACTAATACAAAACTACTACTCACATATCTGATAACCAATTCCGGGGTTCGGTTCTGACGCACTCGGATCAGCCCAAACTTTTATATACATTCGATTGGCCACACATGATGTATTCATTACAAATGCCCAATCAGGTGTTGCAGTGTATGTCCCCAAAGGATCAGAAATAGCAGCCGCATAATTCGGTACAATAACATTTCCTAATTGTTGAATAATATTGTCGGAAGCATCCAAACAAATTGCGATCAAATTCATCTTTTGAGCATGCGCCCAAAGATTGATCTGATGGGGTGTGCCGACAATTGTCGAATATGTAAGCGGACTTCCCTTGGGAAGACCCCCCAGAAAATGCTCATCCTGAACACACTGCAACTTAGGTATACACCGCGTTCCATCCGCGCTGGGAACATTACAATCCTTATTGCAATAGCTTTCACAATAACGACTACTGTTACATTTACCAGGTTTAACATATGTTCTCCATATTTTATACGCATTCCGTCTAGAGGGAGTCTCACTCCCATCAAAAGAACCGATCTCCCGCGCAGGCGTCTCCCCTCCCGTCAACCGCCGATCCAGCTCAGGCAGCATCGTCGACGCATCCTCAACGTTGTCTCCCGGACACAACACCACATCAGCCACAACCCCATTCTTGTATTGGCATGACGGCAAACAGGCTGTTTCGGCCTTACATCCAAATCTTTCAACAACCGTACCGCTTGATCCGGTCACGCCGCAATTCATCTTCCATTCCCGCTCCCCAACCGCGCACCCCACATCCGCTCCTGCGGCACTCAAACAATGCCCTATAAAACTGCTGTCAAAAGCCGGATCCGTCGCCTGTCGGCTGAAACAGCCATGATGCACCAACGAAGTGTCATCGATTGTTTGGCCGCATATCAAATTACTGACCGGAGTATCACAACAGGAAGGATCCGCGACACAGGCTCTTTCCGGTGCGCACAAGGCGCGCGTACACGTCCGAAAATACAATCGTTCCGTCGGCCCGCAAGAACCGATATGACAACTGCCAGCCGTCCATGTCGTAGGGTCCGGCGTATTCGGCGTGCAGCTACACACAGGATTCGCTGTCGGCTGGTGTGCCTGCCGAATATTTTCTTCCATGGAATCCCGGACATTGTTATCCAGGATCATAAAGCGGGCATTAATAGACTTGACTAGAAACGGTCCGCCAAAAATAATGGCCATTATCACCACTACAGCCAAAACACTGTATTCAATCATGGACTGGGCGGATCTCTGTCGGATGGACATACCAACTCCTTGTCTTGAAATTACTCTAATTATATCATATTTCATGACCGGCCCGCCATCTTGAACAGTTTAAATTTCAAATACACATCCCATATCCGCCAGCATATCCTGATTATCGCGCCAATTCTTACGCGCTTTCACATAAAGCTCCAGAAAAACTTTGGTCTCCAGGAGCACCTCCAGTTCTGCGCGCGCCAATGTTCCGGTTTTTTTCAACATTTGCCCTTTTTCACCAATAACAATTTCTTTTTGAGAATCACGCTCCACATAAATGACCGCACGGATCCGGGTCGTCTTCCCCTTGACCGGCCGCATTTCTTCGATCACAACCGCAATAGAGTGAGGCAGTTCCTGCCGTGTGAGGCAAAAAAGCTTTTCACGGATAATATCACTGACCAGCAATTTCTCAGGCATATCTGAAACAGTGTCAGGCGGGTACAAAAAATCCCCTGGCGGCAAGAATCCAAAGAGTGCATCCAGTATTTTATCCGTCTGTATGCCGTCACGTCCGGAAACAGGGATCATGACAAAATTCTCCATCTCTCCCACCGTGACACCCTTGGCTTCTTCCCACAACGCGATATAATCATGCAGAAACTCACCCTTGAGATCAATCTTGTTCAGCGCCATCACAACCGGCACCTTGACATCTTTAAGGCGGCGCACCACCTGGCGCTCTTCTTCACCTACCGACCTGGAGGTATCCGCCACATAAACAACCGCATCCACACCCTCAAGGCTGTTCTGGCAAGACCGGTGCATGAATCGGTCAAGCCCGTCACGGCCGCAATGCCATCCGGGCGTATCAACAAAAACAATCTGGCCTCGCGCATCGGTAAAAACACCGCGGACATTCATACGGGTTGTATGAGGCACCGGCGATACAATAGCCACCTTTTCGCCCACCAGCTGATTAAGGAGGGTGGATTTCCCGGTATTGGGCCGGCCGATGATCGATACGAACCCGCATTTTAATTCGATGGGCATTCCTTCTCTCCCTGACGGTATTTCAAAACAACCACAACAACGCATGAAAACAACATAAAATTAACCAAACTGAATACCTTAAGAACCATCTCCGTTGTCACAATGGCCCAGGGGACCATCAGCAGCATGCATAACCACACACCCCAAAGCCAGGCAATCGACATATCCCCCGATGATTTCCGCTGGATGATCCGGTGAATTAACGGGATATTCCAGAACGGCATCACGACCGAAGCGACAAGCGCGAGAATCTCAAGCGGCTGCATAGTCATGCCAAGGCACAAAAATGATGATATTCTTTTAAGCGCTTTTCCACATCTTTCATGGTCAGCGGCGCTGTCCGCCCGGTTCCAAACCCCTCAACATTAAACGACGCCAGCACGGTGCCGTAAACCGCGGCCCGGCGCAATGTTTTTTCGTCCATTTTCTTTGACTTAGATAAATATCCAAAAAGGCCGCCCGCGAAAGTATCGCCTGCGCCGGTAGGGTCCACCACGCGCTCAACAGGATACGCCGGATAAGCAAAACGGAAATTCCCGCCAAAAACATAAACACCATGCTCACCTTTTTTAATCACAACCACGCGCGGCCCCATGGCATGCAGGGCCTTGGCAGCCATAACGATATTCCGCTCCCCTGTCAACATACGGCTTTCACCGTCGTTTAATACCATCAGGTCAACATTCTTCATAAGGCGCTTCAGGTCCTTGAGGGCCGTATTCACCCAGAGATTCATCGTATCAAGGCCCACCAAATGAGGTTTCCGGATAAGTTTCAACAATTTTTCCTGCACAGCAGGGGCCAGGTTCGCGAGAAAAATATACCCCATACTCTTCTGCTGTTCAGTCAAGACGGGCTGATAATCCGCCAGGACACCAATCTGCGTTTCATGCGTGATCGCGCTGTTTAAGTCTTCAGCCTTGTATTCTCCCTGCCAGCGGAACGTCTGGCCCGGCGCGGAAACAAGCGACACAATATTAATACCCTTACGCTTGAGAAAATCGAGATGAAGTTTTGGAAAATCTTTCCCGACAACACCGGCCAGGTGAACGTCATCAAAAAGACGCGCGCTCATGGAAAAATGCGCCGCAGACCCTCCCAGCATGGCCTTCTTTGTCCCCGATGGCGTCTTAACATCATCCAGCGCAACAGTACCCAGAACCAAAAGTCCCATATCCCATTCTCCTTTATGCTGCCGTATGCCCGCGCAAACCCCGTTTGGC
>JBAXBM010000056.1:0-10783 GCA_037141995.1 Candidatus Omnitrophota bacterium | reverse complement strand
TTGTTGATCATCATACAGCGCTTCAATCGTCAGCACCACATCCTTGTCCGGTAAACACAACTCATAAGAACTGCCTTTATAAATCGGGTTGCGCGGCTCAACCTTCATCATCTTTTTAACCGGATCATAATCCCGCACGATCCCCGTAAAACGATATCGCGACGACACCGACAAGCCGGAATCATAATTGAGCGCAACCGCCCCGGGGTTCCCGTGCAAGAACCCTGTTGTTAACCCGCGGCTCGATGTTGAAAGGACTTCCATGAGGCATTGCGGATCAAAAGGCCGGCCGGCCTCAAGGTCATCAATCGCCCGGCGATACGCGCGCGCGATCATGGCCACATAATAAACCGACTTTGACCGGCCTTCGATCTTAAAACTATTGAGCCCCGCACGCATCAGCTCGTTCAAATATTCAATCAGGCACAAATCCTTCGCATTCATCAAATAGGTTCCGTTCTCATCTTCATCCACAGGCATCATTTTCCCAGGACGCTCACTCTCTTCCAAATAAAATTCATCCGTCAAAGGAAGCTGCCCGGTTTCAAGCCGATCTTTCTTAAAAACCCTGTACTGCCAGCGGCAGGAATTCGTGCACGTCCCCTGGTTTGAATCCCTCCCCACGAGATAACTGGAGATCAGGCAACGCCCTGAATAAGCGATACAAATCGCGCCATGCACAAAAGATTCCAGTTCGATCACCGGACAATGCTCCCGGATCTCTTTGATTTCATTCACATGCAATTCTCTTGAAAGGATGATCCGGGTAACACCTATCTTATGCCAGAAAGACACCGCGGCATAATTGACCGTATTGGCCTGAACAGATAGATGAATAACCTCACGCGGATAATTTTCACGCAGGAGCATGATCAGTCCCGGATCTGACATGATCCAAGCATCCGGCTGACAAAGCTTCAGTGTCTCACCGATATATGTGATGCAGGGACTGATTTTACTATTATGAGGAAAAATATTGGCCGTCACATAGGCCTTTTTACCGAGGCTGTGGGCATAATGCACAGCCGCAGCCACTTCTTCAAGCTTCTTGAACCCGTTCTCACGTGCCCGTAAAGAAAAACTGGGCATCCCCAGATAAACCGCATCCGCCCCAAACGCAAGGGCAAACCGCAGCTTCTCAAGATTCCCCGCCGGCATTAAAAGTTCAATGTTTTTCACAGGAGCGATTATATCATACAAATCCGTCAGGGTCTCCGGCACACAGATATAAAGTTTCGCGCTGATATCATCAGCCACCATAACGGCACCACGATATCAACAGAATCAAATGAAAAGCACCTCTTTTTCATCTGAAGGCTTCCTTAACAAATATTGAATAAACAACATTAACCAAAGGTAAAACTCTTAGGCCGTGAAGAACATGACCGATGGGCAATAATAATCACAACAATCCAGAATGGCGCTGAGAATATCGCTGTCAAAACATACCAAAAAAACGGGATAGGCATGCTTTTAATTAAGAGCCAGGCACGGATAATATACCAGAGCGGGATATAATAAAACCAGACAGAACAACCATTGATGTCCAGAATGAGTTCATACAAGGACAATATTGAAAAAATGATCGCACCCTGAAAAACACCAATAATAATCTATGAAGAAACCTTAACGGGCCTCCAAACTTCCAAGATATAAAGTGCGGCTGTTGCCCAGGAAACAAGAGGGATGCGTGCCTTAACACCGTTATTAAAACATTGCCACCACGGGACACAATCTCCGGGATTAACCCAAGGCCCACCGGCAAATGAATGAAAGAAAATAACATCAAAAAGCGGGACAATGACTCCAAAAATTGTAACAGTCACTCCAATAAAAACAACTGGCCATGATTTCTTTATAACTCCCGGAACCACAGCACACGCCAGAAAGAATACCCATATAAAATATGCAAACACCGTATGCGCCAACTTTCAATCCCAAAAAGGCGGCTTATTAAGCAATCATTACTTATCTTTACCCGAGGCTTTCCTTAAATCATCTAGGAATTGTGGATTGTTTTCTTTAAAATTCCTGTCATCACCCAATGATTCCGCTTTATGCACGTCATCCCAGCTTTTATCATAATCTTTTTTAGCCAGAAAAGCCTTTGCTCTGATGAAATAAATTGTTGCAAGTTCCACTTTCACAGTGTCCTGTAACTGCTTGGAGGCTTGATCAGGATAAATTTCCAAAGCTTTATTGTAATCAGCAATGGCACTGTCAAAGTTTCCCTGTTCATAATAAACTGATCCGCGCACAAGATACCCCCCGTAATTATTGGGAGTCAATTCGATTTCTTTGTTCGCGTATAACAACGCATGGTCATAATCCTTTTTCATCACAAAAACAGCCACCAGCAGCGCATAAGCTGTAAACTGCGACGGATCAATCTCAATGGATTTAATTAAATCTCTGCTCGCCTCATCATACTTATGCTGCATATCATATATTACTGCCCGTTGGAAATAAGCCTCTGCATTGTCAGGATTTGCCGTAAGGATATCCGTATACCCCGCAATGGCTTCATCGTATTTGCCCTGGGCCGCCAACTTATTAATATTAGCCCTCTGTTCAAGCAATTTTTCCCTCTGCCCCGTTTGTTGTAAATCCTGAGCTAAAATAATATTCGGGAATTGAATCAATAGTAAAAATAAAATGACACAGGCAATAGCTTTCATAACACCTCCAATTGGATCAAACGGTTCTATCAAAAGTTCTAACTTCCAACTCACAAAACTCTTATATATAAATAATTTACTCATCTTTAGACTTCATATCAAAGTCTTTTCTTACACATATTCTTTATAAAACTTTTGACACTATCGGTAAAACTCTCTTTTACTTTACCCCTGATGCTTGAACGCCCAAAAACATTGATAAATTATCCAATGAATGAATCTCCATAATAACCGGTATTACGCCGGGAGCATTTTGTAATCGCTGAAGCATAGCCGGATCCATGTTAAATTTGATTTCCTCACCGCTATTTTTTGCCGTCATGTCAATTTTAGATGGGTTGAGGTCAATACCACCGTTCTTATTTATTATCTCGGAACGATCTGAATTCGAATTCTCCGCCAAGTCCAGCCGTTGTCGCATGACGGCTACAAAACATTTCTTTTTCAATACAGCAACCAACTCTGACTGCCTCCCCCTCGCATCACCTTCAATAGAATTAAATGATCGGACAGAATCTTCCTTACCAGATAAGAATCTTCGTATTATCAAATGATCACCTAAATTTGCGATATGATTTTGAAAATAAAATCTATAAACTACTTCCGCACCGACAATATCAACTTTGAATTCATACGTAAATGGAAAATGCTCTTCATTCTTATCCGTCATCACCACCTGGACAACGGGGCTAAAAGTATTGGAAAGTAACACCTGCATATCATCAGGTGTTACTTGCCGCATGTCTTTCATAATAACCCGACGCAAATCCCTATTAGGATCAACACGATCCAACTGCTCGCGTTCCATGTTGCGGTTCTCAGCTTCCTGCTGTATATCCGCATCCGTTCGCCAACGTCTGGATAAATACTGATATGGACCGTGAGATTGCCCCCATCGGATAAGCGTTTGGTCCGCCGTTGTAATTGAATCCTGCCAGATATCTCTGTTATGCCCCCTGATCGCCGGAGCAAGGACATGAAAACCAAGATCCGTCGCATCTTTGATCAATTGGTTAATCCAGATATTATCAGGAAAACCGTCATACGCATCATCTTCAGAAAATGCCAATTGAACATTTTCCCAGTCATCTCGTGATTTAAGGTATTGCAGGATAATTTTAAATTTTTCATACATATCTTTACCATGAGGCATAATATACGCATGGCCAATAATATCCTTGCCTTTTGCCTCTGCTCTTATATCAATTGACAAACAATTATTATGCCCGGGAGATGCCACCGCCGCCTTGACGCCTTTGTCCACAATCAAAAATGAAACCTCTCCTATGCCGGTAACCAGCAGTTTCCCCAATCGGGGATGATTATCCTGATACCAGATATAGGGATACGGAAAAGAATCCAGCGGGTGTGTTCGCGCAGAAAGATTATCAGCCGGAAGAATTTTAAAATTTAATATGTCCCCGGTCCGGGGAATTTTGGGACGATCAGCAACAACGGGACGTTTATCATCAAACACATCAACATCATAAAACAACGGCTGATACTCTTTTCCCGGGCTATCCTCAGAAAAATCCGTACGCACCTTAACAACATCACAATGAATATTGTCGGCACCGGACAAAGCCGAAAAATCATGTACAATTAACAGCGGATTCATCGCCAGATCAACCCCTCCTGAAAAATATTTCCTGGGTAGGATTTCCTGGGTCGCGGGATCTTTTTCTTCTTTGATCAGGTCAAAAGCGCCTTTCTTAAAGGCGTCAACGTATTGAGACCAAATCTTTTCGTTTTCGTTCTTGTCGGCAATATCAATGCCTGAAACTTTCTTTTGATCGACGTAAGCCTGGCCCATGATACTGGCTTTAACCTTGCGCTTATACCAAGTGGCAAGGATAAGAGAATTGTAAACCTGCCGCAAGGTAGCGAAGTTTTGGCCTTCGTTGATTTCTTTTTCGAGGATGGGGATGATGATGTCGCGGAGGACTTGCTTGGCGATGTCGAAAGATGCACGATCAGTGGTATTAGTATTGAGACGAGGCAGTGCCTCGTCTTTACAAACGCCGGTAGCAAGATAATCAGTTTCGAGCATAACTTTCAATTTGCTCTCAACGACGTAAGCGGCGTCTTTGTGTTCGTAGACAGTGGCTTTCTCCGGGGTGATCCAGACTTTGTTGAAGGTGTCGACGGGGATATCCGTGGTGCCGTATCGTTTTAAGGCTTCAGCGTAGACTTTACCCCAGAATTCCTTGCCGATCTTATCTTCCGGGTAAATGACCGACGCGGTGATCTGCTTGAGAATGTAATCCTGCGCCAAAAGGTCGCGGCCCATTTCGGTTTGACCAAAGGCTTCGGGCACAATGCGGTCTTTTTCGTACGGGCTGAGATTCACCCACAGGTCTTTCTCGGGAACCGTGAGCGAAGCGAGAAAGTATTTGATCAAGCGCTTGATGTCAAGCTCGCCGGGCAAACGGCCAGCGCCCCGGGGCACCTTCGTATCCGGCGCTAGTACGCTTGGCAGCGGTTGATGGCCATCCCCCTTATCCAAAATGAAATCAAACCGAAAAGGATCGTTCCGGTATACCTTGATACCCTTAAGGAGCGGCGGAGCAAATACAGAGCTCAAGGCCAGGCGCGTACCTGGCGCCGGCAGCGGCATCACTCCCTGTGCATAAACATGCACATCCGACACCAAAAATACCAATATTAGCATGCATGCTAATATTCTCCGCATACCTGGTCGCATATTCAATCCCATCCTCTATTTAAAAAGACTTCATCCACCTTTAATGATTAAAAAGATAGCATATATGACTTATTGTAAGCAAGGCAATTACAACCCTCTTCAAAGAAATATCTGCCGCACGTTAATAGCGTCTCACCGAGTATCCATTTCTTTATCAAAAAAGTAAAAACCATCCCACTATAGGATGGAAACTATTCTTTCCACAAAATACGGACAATGGTACCGAGATCAGTCAAACCGAAATACTTCACTCATCCCTGACATCATGGTTCCTGCATGAACGATATGCCAGGCATTCACAACCACATCGTGGATACTACCCAAGACATGCCGACAGACTCCTTCCGTCCTCAAATAAATAAAAACGGAGATACCTGAAACCCTGGATATCCCCGTTTTTCTGACTCATTAACCCTGAAAGTTCACCTTAACATGCGCCCCATCACAAAACGGCTTGCTGGCCGCGGCGCCGCAGCGGCATAACGCATTCGTATCTTTCTTACAGGCAACGGCTTTGCCATCGGCATCCTTGACCTCAATCTCACCATTGACCAAATAAGGCCCGTTTTTCAACAACTGGATAACAACTTTTGACATTTTACTTCTCCTTGTTGTAGCTACCATTTGCACCTAACCCGTATCCTCTTTTTCATCTTGTATTAACGACAAGATCTTCCCCCTCAATCCCCGGTACTGGACGTGCATCGTATACGGCCCGCGAAAAACTCACACTTCCCTGCGCGATCACGTGTTATTTACCAGCCATTCTTTAATTCTTGTTTCAATTTGCTCGCGTACAACCCTTGTCTTTTCAAGCTTCTCCTCAAAAGTCCCTTCGAACTTTGATGGGTCGGTAAAACCCCAATGAATCCTCTTGGCTACGCCGGGGAATATCGGGCAGCGCTCCGCGCTGGTTTCATCGCACACCGCGATCACATAACTATAGAGCTTACCCTGCTTAAGAAGATCTATAACAGCTTGCGTCTTTTTGCCGGAAATATCAATACCAATCTCCTGGAGCACCTTAATCACAACCGGATTCAGCTTCCCCGGCTCGATACCGGCGCTTTCAACCTCGAACCGGTCGCCTGCAAGTTTACGCAGTAATTCCTCAGCCATTTGACTCCGGGCTGAATTATGGATACAGACGAATAAAACTCTTTCCTTTGCCATGGATCACCTCTTTATGAACAACACGTTTTAACTAACCCCGCCTTTATTTGAAAGGCCCTCGCCACATTAACCAGCAGCAACATCACCGGAACCTCAATCAATGGCCCAATAACCGCCGCGAACGCCACTCCTGAATTGATGCCGAACACCGCAATAGCCACGGCGATAGCCAGCTCAAAGTTATTACTGGCAGCGGTGAAAGACAAGGTAACGGACTTCCCGTGATCCGCCCCGGCTTTCCGGCTCATCCCAAACGAAAAGAAGAACATCACCACAAAATAGATCAACAACGGCCATGCAATACGCAGCACATCCATTGGAATCTTTACAATGTATTCTCCCTTGATGGAGAACATCACAAAAATCGTGAATAAAAGCGCGATCAACGTCATCGGGCTGATACGCGGGATGAACACCTGCTCGTACCATGCCTTGCCTTTTAATCTAAGGAAAACAAACCTTGAAATCATCCCTGCCAGAAAAGGCACCCCCAAATAAATAAATACGCTCTTGGCAATCTGCATGATCGTCACATTCACAACAGCCCCCTTAAGCCCAAACCAGCCCGGCAGGATCGTGATAAATATCCAGGCATACATCGAGAAAAACAAGACCTGAAAGACAGCATTAAACGCCACAAGCCCGGCACAATACTCTGTGTCCCCATCGGCAAGCTCGTTCCACACAATAACCATGGCAATGCAGCGGGCAAGCCCGATTAAAATCAGCCCAACCATATATTCCGGGTAGCCGTGAAGGCAAAGAATCGCTAGAACAAACATCAAGATCGGGCCGATCACCCAATTCTGAACGAGAGATAAGCAAAGAATCTTGTAGTCCTTAAACACATCCCCCATTTCTTCATACTTCACCTTCGCCAACGGCGGGTACATCATCAGGATAAGCCCTATGGCAATGGGGATATTGGTCGAGCCCGACTGGAACTGATTCCAAAAGCCTGCAATCCCCGGCGTCAAGAAACCAACACCTACGCCGATACCCATGGCCAACAAAATCCACAACGTTAAATATCGATCAAGGAACGACAATCCTTTTTTACAACAACCACCCATAACGCACTCCTATCTCAAGATAAAATTAAACAAATACCCCGTTATCATGATCCCAACAGCGACAACAGCGGCAAAAATCAGCAGCAGTTTCAACTTCATGACCCGCCTTAAAATCAGGAACTCAGGCAAAGACAATCCCGTTACAGCCATCATGAAGGCCAACGCCGTGCCAAGAGCTACACCCTTGCCGGTCAACGCACTTACCAGCGGAATAACACCGGCAGCGTTCGCGTAAAGCGGAACACCGACCAGAGTTGCCAGCGGCACCGCAAGCCAGCTATCCTTCCCGGCAAATTTCACCAAAAAATCAGCAGGAACATAGCCATGAATCCATGCGCCAAGCCCGATACCGATCACCACATAAATCCAGATCTTCTTAAGGATGTCCAGCGTATACCCCCTGGCAAAATCAATCCGCGCCTTCACGGTCATCCCGGCACCAGGAACAACGCTTCCTGCTTTTTGGTGATCAAACTTTTCCAGCAAATCCTCAACCTTCAGATGCCCGATCACGATCCCGGAAGCGATAGCCACAAGAAGGCCGCTTCCAATATATAAAAACGCAACCTTCCAGCCAAACATACCCCAAAGCATAACCAGCGCCACCTCGTTGATCATAGGCGACGCGACTAAAAACGAAAACGTCACGCCAAGCGGCACCCCTGCCTCGATGAATCCCAAAAATAACGGTACGGCACTGCAAGAGCAAAACGGCGTCACCATGCCAAGCAATGATGCCAACACATGGCCTGCACAGGTTTTCTTCCGGCCAAGAATGGCCCGGGTTTTTTCGGGAGAAAAGAATGTCCTTAGCAGGGAGACAATAAAAACGATGCCGATCAGCAAAAGGAATATTTTTACCGTGTCGTATAAAAAGAAATCCACCACGCCGGCTAAAATAGCACCCTGCGGCATTTTAATAATGTCATACACCAGCCAGTCAATCACAGGTTTAATCATCCGCCTCACCCCTTCGCTTTAACTGAACAGCAACCGCCCTCGATATGAATAGCCTTGATGTTTACCAATCCGTCAGCCACTTTCTTATGCGCTTGGGCAAGAATCCTTGTAAATGTTGAACGTGAGACCTTCATTAACTTCGCTGCCGGGGCATGTGTCATTTCCTCAAGATCAGCTAAACGTATGGCTTCAAACTCATCAAGCGTGACAACAACACCCTCAAGCTCAACCGTTTTCTTGCACTTCGGGCGGAAACAACGTTCACCCGGCAGGCATTTCACCCATCTGGTCTTCTTTGGCCTCACAACACCTCCCTATTTTGCACCATGGTGCATTACAATTGTAATAAAAAAAGAGCCATTGTCAACCTTTTTTGGCCCCTGGCCAATCAACCGCGGAAATGGCTCATTTCAACCAGCCGCTTCCCCACATCAATGAACAGATTATTACGGTCGGGACTCCGAAATCTCTTCAAAAATCATGGCTTAAACTCCCCATTCCCTGATGGAAGCGACTCCCAAACGCCATCCAATAGCAGGGACCTTCCCCGTTGTTCCCATACAGCCCTCATCTTGCTCATATCAACGTCAGATTTTTGCTCAACAGATAAAGATCCACTGACCCCATCAACAACCGCCGCAGCAATAAGGCCATAAAGATTTCGTTCCTTGCAATAATAATCTTCCATGAAAAAATCTTTTTCCTTACGCAGCAAATTCATACCGCTGTCAGGACAATCGTGTTTAAATATCGCGATGCTGCTTTTGAGGGCATTATCTAAATATGTATCGAACGGATTATTCGGAGGGAGGGCGGGGCCCTCTGAATAATAAAATGTTTCCATAATATTATGCTCCTGGCCGGCCGGAACATACTGTATCATGCGCATGTTTTGTTCTTCAACCTTCCTCAAGAACCGCCATTCTTTCCCATCAAAATACAACACCTTTCTATCAAGGAAATACTGGAACGCAGGTGACGGCACAGCAAATTTCTTCATCGCGTCATAGGCCCGGGAAAGATTATAAAAAAATACAATCCCCACCAACGCGACAACAGCGAGGATGCCCCCAAGAACACCACTTCCTTTTTCTCTCAAAGAAACTTTTGTCTTTGTCATACCAACCCTCCGCTCTGCAGGGATCTCGAAGTCCATTTAATTTTAATTTGTGGTTAAACCCCCAAGATATTCCGATCACCAGGGGGCAAAAACCAGAATCTCCATTCTATGCCGGCACTTCGGCGATAAAAGGATCTTCACAACACGCATTCTTCTTCATCGGAAGATCAGTGTTCTTTTTTTGCACTATTATTTATTTTAACGAGTTGACCACTTTGATTATATATTCTTTCAACACTGGTTCCATCATCATTAAAAATGGCTTCACTTATTATTTTACCATCAGGAGAAAATGCTTTAAGTTTTATGGGCCGGCCATCCTTCATTTCGTGTTCATAGCCCAATATACCATCTTCCCCATAGGTTTTCATCGAGCCATTTTCCAAACCATTTTTATAACTAATTTCCCGATGCCAAGAATCGTCTTTATAAATTCCATCTGGAATTATACCATCTTTTTTTATCATATGCCCTGATCGATCCCGTGCTTCTCTAGCAACTTCCTTATTATTTTTATAATAAATACGATCCTGTCCTCCGTCCTGAAGCCAGGTTGTTTTTCTTATAAACTCATCTCCCGGTATTAAATCTGCCCATCCTTTTGACAATATCAAAGCGCTGGCTAAAAACAAGAACATCATCACTCTGTTTAACTTTTGCATATGACCTTCCTGGTTAGCGATTGAATAAAGTATATACGATTAAAATACCTTTTTCAAACTTGACCCATGGTGATTGAGAATAACACAATTAATCCTCACCCCCTGATGGTATAAAAATTCATAACTCCCCGTGAAATCCAAAAAATTACGACTTTTAAGGATGTCCCTGAAAAGAGCCAATCAACATAACAAGGACGGAGAAATAATTGACCCATCCCAATAATCTAAACTGGTTATCAAACTACCTGGTTCAGCCGATGGCCAAGAGCCAGGTTAAATATATTGTAAACAATCGATGCTAACCTAATCAGCTACCTTTTGATCCTGACCGTACACTGGCCTTATGTCCAACCTAACGCAGGTTTAATTGTTCTATCTTTTCTTCACCCTTTAACCCCAAAAATGCAGGTACA
>JBAXBM010000055.1:0-10873 GCA_037141995.1 Candidatus Omnitrophota bacterium | reverse complement strand
GATGTCATGCGCCCTACCTGTAAAAACTGCGAACAACGCATGGGCGTGAGCATCAGCGCTTCCATCAAAGAAAGCCATACGGCCACGGAGATCGTCACGCCGAACTCAAAAAAGAATTTGCCCATGATGCCGGAAATAAAAATAACAGGGATAAAAATAGCTGTTATGGCGGCTGTTGTCGCAAACGCGGCGCCTGCAATCTGGTTGGCGCCCTTGTGCGCCGCGGCAACTTTGTTGTCGCCGTGCTCCCTGAAACGCACAATATTTTCAAGCACCATGATGGAATCGTCCACCACAATCCCCACCGCCAGAGACAGGCCCAGCACCGTGAAGGTATTAAGGGTAAAGCCAAGAAAATTGATAACAATGAATGTACCAAGAATGGATGTCGGAATGGCCAGGAGGATATTCAAGGTTGCGCTCCATCCGCCCAGGAATATCCAGCAGACCAGCGATGTCACAATCGCAGACAAAAAGAGGGTAAAATTCAGCTCATGGATAGAATCCTCGATAAATTTCGTACGGTCAAAAACAACATTCGCCTTAAGATCCGCTGGAAGTTCTTTCTTCACTTCCTCCAAACGGGCCTTAACCAGATGCGCCACCGCCACCTCATTGGACCCGCTCTGTTTTTTGATCCCGAGGCCGATCGATTGCTGCCCGTTCACGCGTGAAATACGGCGGATATCATCGAGGCCGTCTTCAATCCGGGCCACATCCTTTAAATAAATAGGCACATACACCGGCTGACCGCCGCGTTGCGTAATAGGGATGTTGCCGAAATCTTCCGGCGTCCTGGCTTCTCCCATCACACGGACATTTTGTTCGCTTGCGGTTGTCTCAATACGCCCGGCAGGGACTTCAGCGTGCCCGGCGGCAATCGCGGCCGTCACGTCCTGAATCGTCAATTCATACGTGTTAAGCTTTTTCACATCAAGCCACACGCGGAGGCTGGGATCAACATAACCGCCTAAAAGGACTTCCCCCACGCCATCAATGGTCGTAAAACGGTCGCGCAAATGCTGTTCCACATACTCCATGAGCTGGCGCCGCGGGCGGTCACCCGTGATCCCGATAAACATGATCGGCTGATCAGATGGATTCGACTTGCGGATAATCGGAGGGTCAATGTCTTTCGGCAGCCGGCGTTGAATCTCATTAACCTTGGACTGAATTTCCTGCACGGCCGCGTTCAAATCACGCCCAAGCTCAAGCTCAATCGCAATGGTTGCGGTCCCCTGCCGGATCGTGGATGATAATTCCTTGACCCCCTGCACGGTCATCAGCGCCTGTTCCACCTCATTGACCACATCCGTTTCCATGACCTCGGGGGCAGCGCCTTGCCAAGCCAGGCTCACATTGATTGTCGGAAAGTCAACATTCGGCAATTGACTGACACCCATGCGGTTAAAACTGATCAGCCCGAAAAACATCAGGCCCAGCATGAGCATCCACGCGAAAACATAACGGCGTATGGATATATCAGACAATGACATGGCTTATATCCCTCCCGTGGCTACCTGAAGCGCCCCAAAGGCACGCCTGGCATCCGCGCGCGCGGCAACAAGGTCGCGCCGGACGGATTGAAGGTCTTCCAGGGCCTGGAGCACATCAAGATTACTCACCAGGCTGCGTTGGAAATCATCCGCCTGAAATTTATAGTTTTCTTCGGATGCGGCAACCGCCTTTTGAAGGGCAGAAACCCTTTTTTGGCTTGACTGAAGCTGGATCACAGCCTGACGGATCTCAAGGACAGCCCTGCGCCGGGACTGACTCAAATCCAGGTCAGCAGCCCGTGCCTGTGACTGCGCCTGACGCAAACGGCCCCAATCACTCATCCCCTTGAACAGAGGAACCGTAACTCCCAACGTGACATCCCAATGATTGCCTTCATAGGCCGCACTGCGTTTGGTGTAACTGTTGCCACTCAGAGTAACCGCCGGCATAAACTCAGCCCGCGCCATCGTCACGTTATTCCGGTAAGCTTCAAAATTCTCACGCGCCGCGATCACATCCGCACGGCCGTCCACTTTAAGATAAAAAGCCGAAAGATCATTGCTCACCGCAGGCATCTCCTCATCCACCAGCCTGCCGACCGGGCATCCGGTCAAAAACTCCATGAGCTGCCCCGCTATGTCCTTCGCGGCAAGGACACCTTCCATCAACGCTTCCGTGCGCCGCAGCTTGGCTTCAGCGCTGACCGCTTCGCCGGGTCGCGACCGCCCGATAAGCTGGCGTTTTTGTAATTCGGCACAACGCTCCAGAAGAATATCCCTTGTCGCCGCAAGGACATCAAGGTCCTCCTGATAACTTAAATAATAATAAAAAGCATCCGACACATCCCTGAACAAAAGTTCGCGCGCCCTTTTCAATGCCTGACGGCGGCTTTCTCCCGTGTGCCGGCTGGCCGCAACAGCGGCAAATTCTTTAAACCCCGTAAAAAGAGGCTGGGAAAATGTGAATTTCCCTTCAGGAACAGCCCCGGGCAATGCCCTTTGGCCGGCCGTATCCTGCAATTTTTGAGAGTACGCATACGTAATTGTCGGCAGGGCCGTGCCCAATGCCTGAAACATCAAGGCCTCGGTTTCAGCAACAGCCTCTTTACGTATACCAATACTTTCGCTGCGCTCCAGGGCCATTTCATAACATTCCTTGAGCGAATAAACATCCTTCTCCGCCCGGGCAGAAGAAACCCAAAAGACGGGAATCAATAATCCCGCGGCAAAAATACAACGCATGATTTTCACGTTATCTCTCCTTTTATATTGAGTAACGGCGACCCGTACCGGGCCAAAAAATCCTGCTCAAAAGCAGTATAATCACCGGCATCAATAGCCTCACGGATACGGCGCATGAGATTAATATAATAATGCACATTATGGCACGCGGCAAGCCTGAGGCCAAGTACTTCGCTGGCATTAAACAAATGCCGGATATACGCCCGGGAATAATTCTTGCAGGCATGACAGCTGCACTCGGGATCAAGCGGCGAAAAGTCCGATTTGAATTTCCCATTGCGGATAACCACCGGCCCTCTATCCGTAAAACAGGTGCCGTAACGGCCGTATCTCGTCGGAACGACTGTATCAAACATATCAATCCCCATGCCCACCGCCTTGACAATCTGATCGGGCATGCCAATACCCATAAAATAGCGCGGCTTGTGTTCAGGCAGGAGCCCGACAGTCCAGCCAAGGACCTCGAACATCTCTTGAACGGGCTCGCCCACTGAAACACCGCCGATGGCACACCCGTCAGTATCAATGGCTGTCAGCTCCGCCGCAGAACGCTCCCGCAGGTCACGGTAAACAGAACCTTGAACAATGCAAAAAAGACGCTGGCCCCGGGTATGCATGCCAACCTTGTGAAAATATTCATGTGTCCGTTTAAGCCAGCGGGTTGTCCGGCGCACAGCCGCCGCCGCATCATCCACTGAACACGGGTAAGGCGAACACTCATCCAGCGGCATCACCATATCAGAACCCAATACCCCCTGGATATCCATGACACGTTCTGGTGTCAGAAAATGCTTGGTGCCGTCAAGATGTGAACGGAACTCCACCCCTTCGTCTGTAAGCTTGCGCCAGTCAGTTAAACTGAAAACCTGATAACCGCCGCTGTCGGTCAAAATGGGCTTCTGCCAGCTCATGAACTGATGCAAACCGCCCGCCGCGCCGATAATCTCAAGCCCCGGGCGGAGAAACAAATGATAGGTGTTGGATAATTCAATTTGCGCACCGATCGCGTGGAGGTCTTCCTGTGAAAGGGTCTTGACCGTGGCGCGCGTCCCTACCGGCATGAAAAACGGGCTCTGGATTTCTCCATGCAGGGTATGAATAACCCCGCGGCGAGCGTGTGTGCGCGGATCTTTGCTCAATATAGTATAGAAAGCTGTCACAATTATTACCTAATTATTTTCTTCCTGAATGATGAGGCACAGGATATCAACCACATTACCATTGAACTGCGTTCCTTTATGCCTGAGCAATTCCTGCAACGCCTCAGGGTGACTCAACGGCACCGGGCGGTATGACCTCGAGGACGTCATGGCATCATAGGAATCTGCCACTGAAACAATCTGGGCAGACACATGGATTTCATCACCGACAAGGCCGTCGGGATAACCTTTGCCGTCAGGCCGCTCATGATGGTTGCGTACGATCTCAAGCATCCGCGGATCCAGAAAAACCGGCCTGAGAATATTTTCACCAATGACCGGATGCATACGCACCACATCCCATTCCTCGGATGTTAACTTGTCAGGCTTGTTAAGCACAGCATCCCGAATCCCCAATTTCCCGATATCATGCAGGATCGCCACATGCCGTAATGTCTCAATTTCGTGTACCGGGAACCCCATGCGGCGCGCAATTTTGACGGCAAGCTCCGCGACACGCTCAGAGTGACCGCGGGTATACTCATCCTTGGCTTCAACAATACGAACCATCGACTGGATGACACCATAAAAATACTCATTGTTCCTCTGCCGGGCCTCCCGCAAACCATTAGCCATCGCGTTAAAATCAACGGCAAGACGGGCAATTTCATCTCCGCCGGGAACAACCACTTTATGCATCAAGTCCCCCTCCGTGATACGGTGCGCCCCGTCGGCAAGCGCATGGACAGGGCCCGTGATGCGCCTTGAAATAAATATCCCCATGAGAAGCGCCATGATAATGCCAAACAAGAGAAGGGCAAATGTTGAAAAATACACCGCGCGCTGAGTATTATAAACATCCTGCGCCAGCATGTCGACACCCAAAATCGCCACAGTCTTACCGTCTTTAGAACGGATAGGGGCATAACCGGACAATGTCAGCCCCCACTCATCACGCTGCAGGCGATCATCCGCAGAAGCCTCTGACAACGCGTGCAGCATTGCCGGAAAACGTGACGCATCATATTTATCACCTGGATAAGCCGTAATCCCTTCCCGTCTTTTTTGAACAGGATCGGCATCAACCAGGAATTGCCACATCCCCGCACGGCTTGTCGGCGCCATCGTATAAATAAACGCAATTTCAGGATTATCCTTGCGGATCTGATCCAGCTTTTCATGAACAGATACATAAGCCGGTGTGCTGATCCCTTCACGACGCGCGGGAATCATCATCAACGTATCAACATCCACCGAAGCTGCTGCTGTACGCGCCACAACTATTAACTGATGCCGCAACTGCTGAAACTGAGCATTCAATGCCATCTGATGCACAAAAATACTGTTCAACGCGAGGAGGATAAGGGTCGAACCAATTAAAACCGCCGTCACCTTTGCCTGAAAACTGTTCCACAAAACTGCCATAATACCTTTTTTACCTTTCACTCTCTTTTAAAAAAAATTAAATGAATACCCCATGCAGGCGGGGATCTGTTGTCATAATCCGCATCAGCTCATCTGTCCTGTCGCTCTCGGATAATATCGTATAAAAATCCGATTTGACTGTCGGAGCCGCCCGGAATGCCGCCTTCCATTCTTTGCGGCTGAAAGGATCTTCTCTCAACCCGTCAAAAAAACCGGTCGCCTCCAGCAGGGCCGCAATACGGTCTGTTCCCTTGCCCTGCAGTTGGCTGACCATATATGTCGCCACCCCGACTTGAAGCCCATGCAAACGGGGCCTTTCACTCAAAAGATCAAGCGCATGCGAAATCAAATGCTCGCTACCGCTTGCCGGACGCGAAGACCCGCATATTTCCATGGCAATACCGTTTAACATCAGGGCTGTCGCCAGCAGGCGCATCCCTTCCAGATCATGATCGGGCTTGGCCATCAGTTGAAAAACTGTCGCATCAGAAAGAAGCGCCGCGAAATCATCCACCTGGGTGCCCTTGATCCTAAAAGCCAGTTTCCAATCGTACACCGATGTGATTTTAGCCACAGAATCACCGATCCCCGCCAGCCACAGGATGCGCGGCGCATTCAGGCAAACCTGGGTATCAATCACCACACCATAAGGCATCGCCGAAGCGAAAGAACGGCGCTTCCCCTTAAAATCAAGGCTGGATTGGGGACTGCAAAAGCCGTCATTCGATAACGCCGTTGGGACGGCAATATACGGCAGTCGTGTCAGGAACGCCGCGTATTTTGCCACATCCAGCGCCTTTCCGCCGCCCATCCCGATGATCACATCCGCATTAGGGGGTAATGCCTGGAATATTTCCTGCGCGTGTTCAAAACTTGAAGACAGGACTTCCACTCGGGAAAGAACACCAACGCCTTGCGCTGCCAGGCTTTGATCCACCCGGTCCACAAGCACATGATCAAGTTCCTTGTTATACAAAAGTACAGCCCGTGAAAATTGCCCGCGCTGGGCATAAACACCGATCCTGTCAATAGCGCCGGGTTTGATACGCACAAGCGTAGGGATAACAACAGATGTATTTCTCACAACAACTCCTTTTCCGTCATTAAAACCGGTACAATGTCCGACCAGCGCTCAAAAGGATGGAACTTCTCTCCCATACTGCTCAATTTATTAGCCAGCCAGTTTCTGGCAAAACGCCGTTGCGGCGGCACCATCAATGCCGGCGCAAGGTCCGGGCGCCCGTCACCCGCGAACGCCACGCGTGATGCCGATTTTAAAGCTTCACGGACAACGGCGGCCTTGTCGACGCCAATGTCCGGCGAAAAAAACGGAGACACCTCCGGAAGGCGCATCTCAAGCCCTTTGTCAGGTGAAAAGGCACCGGGATTGGTATGAACCTCGAGGGAAACCCCCTGGGCCGCCAGAAGCTTTTGGATATACCACCCGCAACCGGCTGATGCCACCACCACCTGCCAGCCACTACTGTTAAGAGAAGCGATAGACGTGCGCAACGCAGGATCTATCTCCATCCGGTTGATAATCCCCGCCATCTGTTCTTCAGGCGCACGGATTCCGGCAAAAATCAGGCGGAGCGCTTCAAAATGGGTGATCTTTCCCGCTTCATACTCCTGCCAAAAGCCGCCGGCCACACCCGGAAATTCCCGGCAAACCAGATCATAAAAATCAAAGCGTGTTATTGTCCCGTCAAAATCAGAAACAAGAATCCCTGTTGATGCCATTAGGTGTATTTCCTCATATAATGATCAAAAGCTGTATGAATATATTCTTCGGGTAAACCGCAATCACGCGCCCCCTTGATCACCGCCATCATATACTTCTTCGCGGGCAACCCCGTCGGTTGAGGATCCCTAACGTATGTTTGCGCCGTGAATCTTTTAGAACCGGCAAGATCACGGACCTCCACCTCCCGGCGGGAATAATACCGTGGATACCCTTCCCCGGTATCAAGCGCCGCGAGATTCTCAGCGGTGATTTCAAAAAGTCCGCCGCACACAACATCCCCCGGCGAAACATCAATATTAGCCACGGGGCCGCCCCATGGCGCCGAATACCCGTCAAATATTAAACAATAATCATCCAGGAGCACCGGCCCGAGGAACCTGGCGCCAGGGCAGATTTCAACAAGCAGCCGATGATGCTCCATGCTTGATCCATACGCAAAATAATACATACGCGGCCTCATTGGGGGGTGAATGAACCGTATTATCGCAGATTATTGCCGATTAAGCCAAAAATCTGTTCAACTTTTCCCACTCGCAGTAAACATCATCCATGAGAGGGCCAATAATCTCCCTTGAAAAATCAAGCCGCAAGCCGGCTGCCGCAAAAAGTTCCGGTAACGGACGCGAACCTCCCAGCGACAAACCTTTTCTATAACCGGCCAATGCCGATGACGCATCCTCCCGATACTTCTTCCATAATTGCAAGGCGCCTAGCTGGGCAATACCATATTCAATATAATAAAACGGCACTTCAAAAATATGTAGCTGACGATGCCAGAGAAAAGCACGCTCCTCATCAAGCCCCGTCCAGTCAACCATCCCGCCCCCAAACTCAGCATGCAGGCGGATCCACTCCTTCATGCGGTCAGAACGGGAATGCCCTGGATTTTCATACAGCCAGTGCTGAAAAGCATCCACCGTCGCCACCCATGCCAGGACAGAAATGACCCCCTCAAGGTGTTCCACATTGGACCGCTTCGCCGATTCTTCATCATAAAATATTCGCATCCCGTCACTGCCCATCAACTCCATGCTCATAGACGCCACTTCGCAAAACTCCATGGGGGCATGACGATAACCGTCAATCGGATCATTGGCGCAAAGGTACGCGTGAAACGCATGCCCGGATTCGTGGAGGAGCGTGCGCACATCATCATCCACGCCGACAGCATTCATAAAAATAAAAGGCTTACGCGCTTCCGTCAAGGTATTCTGATAACCGCCCGGCGCCTTCCCTTTGCGGCTCTCCAAATCCAGTAGCCCAAGGCTTTTCATATCCTCATAACGTTCATGGAGGATCGGGTCAAGGCCGGCCATGATTTTTCCGACGCCGGAAACAAGCTCCTGGACCTTGTCAAAAGGCTTAAGCGGTGCCCGCCCCAAAGGATCAACCGCAACATCCCATGGGCGTAATGTCTCAAGTTTCATATCTTTGGCCCGGCGCAGATCAATGGCATGACGCAAAGGGACAACAAGATCTTTCACCGCCCGGTGGTATGCCTTGCAGTCATCCGGTGTATAATCAAACCGCTGATACGCCTTAAACTGATAATCCCGGAAATTCGCGAATCCCGCATTGCCGGCGATCCGCGTGCGCAAATCCCGCAATTTGTCAAAAATATCTTCCAGCCGGTCCTTATTTCTCAGGCGGCGCTTTGCCACCGCGCGCCAGGCACGCTCACGCAAACCGCGATCCGGCTCCAGCAGGAATTTTCCCATTTCAGGCAACGTGCGTTCCCCTCCGTCGAATTCAACCATCATGGCCCCGCTTACCGCCTGGTATTCCTGGTCCAGGAGGCTGACTGCTGTCTGAAGGGGGATATTCTTGTCAACAAAAAGCTCAACTTCCGCTCGCGCCGAACGCAGATAAACCCCGTAGCGGTCAGCTTCAAGCGGATAACTGCTGTTCAAAACAAGGAAGCGTTCGTTCAAAGCATGCGCCACGGGTTTTACCGCCGGCTCCATATGCTCCACAAAATCCTGGTATGCTTTAGCCCTGGCGGCGTCATCCGTCGCGCACGTCATCCCGATATAAAGAATGCTTCCAGCCTGGCCGAGGGCCGCATCAAGCTCCGACCGGTCCAGTATCCATCGCTCAAATTCAGCCGGTGTCCCTACAGGACGGCGCAGCAGACTCTCATACATGGCGGTAACAACCGTCACATCGGATAAATGAACATCAACCGGGACAAATGTCCGTATTTGATAGGGTGAAATCTTGCTGAAAATCATGTCTGTCTTATCCATAAAGAATTATTATCTCACACATGCCGGGTTCACTGCGTCTTAACACATAAACGGTCTATTTTAACGCGATCAATTTTAACGGAAGCTTTATCAGGTAAAAAACCGGCTTCAACATCAAGAAGGTCCCTCGCCATGGGATACGCCCCAAGACGTACCGCACAAAACACAGCAAAATCATAATATGCAGGTTCTGAGGGATCAAGTCTAATGGCCTTCAACGCATCTTGCAAGGCACTCTGGTCTTTTTTCATTTTCAAAGCCGCAATCCCGCGCCCATAATATAGCAGAGGATCCTTGTTGTCCAGGCGGATAGCCTGAGCATACTCTGCCCACACCCTGCCGGTGATCAAATTTCTTTTTTGATTCAGGTGTTCATGCGCGACCGCCGAAAAATAATAAAAATCTTTCTTGCTGCCTTTGGCCCTCGATAACTGCTTCAGGTCTCTTAATGCCCACAGATGCCTCAAATAAAATATTTTTCCAGCCATCAGCATATCCGCGTCCGGTTTCTTCGCTATATTTTTCCAATATCTCTGGTCCACAGATCTGCGGATATCCTCATCAGCGCCGGAATCAAAAAGAGGGTCAATCTTTAATGCCGCCCTGATGCGGCCTTTCAAAGCAAAATCAGCACCCGGCCGCGCTTTGAGAATATAACTCCAGAAACGAAACCCGTTATCCCACACCTTTACCTGCTGATTGGATTTAAACACCATCATCAAGCCGGCCGCGATCACAATCCCCAGTAAACATTGCCGGGCCATCGACCGCGGCATCTGAAACCACCTGTCAACAATGACGCCGATCAGCCCGCAGAACCCGAAACTTGGAAGATACATATACCTGTCCGCGACAAGGTTTAAATCCTGTGCATCAAAACGCCATACAAAAAATGTAGAAAAGAAATAAAATAAAATCGCAAAACCCAACCACCGCCGCATCAACTGATTCCCCGAAAACCATACGGCGGCACTCCCGGCTAACGGCAGGAATAAATACAACACCAGCATCATACCGGCCCCCATTGTCGACAAGCCGTAAACAGGCAGCAAATGGCGCGGCCAGAAGAATGTATTGACATAAAAAGCCCCGCACCACACCCAAAGCATCATTCCTGCCGAAGAAATAACCTCAATGCTCCTGCTGTTTAGTAAATAGGTAATACATGCCAGCGGTTCAATGATAATAAAAAAGGGTAATTTATCAAGCACGCTTGCCCATGAAAATCTCCGGACTTTCATATAATCAATTAGGAAAAGGATTAACGGCAAACTCAATGCCATCGGCTTCGACAGGATACTCAACAGCGCGCACAGGAGCGAAAACAGGTACGTTATACCTTTTTTCTTATCAAGGTATTCGCAATAAAATAAAATGGCACCCAAATAAAAAATAGTGTAAAGAAGATCTTTTCTCTCGGAAACCCATGCCACCGACTCTATGTGCATGGGATGAACCGCAAAAACCAGCGCCGCGACATACGCCGCGATTTTAGTCAGCCCAAGACGGCAAGACAAAATATACACAAGCCATGCGGCCCCCATATGCAGGAAAAAATTAATGCCGTGCGCGGCGGGAGCA